>JAHDDR010000073.1 GCA_020629255.1 Saprospiraceae bacterium
TGTAGACCATACCGCAACAGGTTTGAATGATGGTTCTTCTTGGGCGAATGCCTTCACTGATTTACAAGCAGCCTTGGCAGTTCCTTCAGGAGCTTGCCCCAATGACATTTACATCGCTGCGGGTACATATAAGCCTTCTGCTGGTGGAGCTGGTACAAGAGGTATTTTCTTTGATGTGGATGACAACCAGTCTTTGATTGGTGGTTTCCCGAATGGAGGTGGAGATTATAATCCAGTTGCCAATGTAACTATCCTTTCTGGAGATTCTGATGGAGATGGAACATGGGCAGGTAATGCTTTCCACGCTTTGAAAGTAACCAATTCAGAGTCTTATATTGTTGGTTTGACCATCCAAGATGGTAATGCTGATGCTGCTGGTACTTTTGCCCGTGAAAGAGGTGGAGGAGTATATGCGATTGGTTCTACAGTTCAGTTCAGCGATGTTATCTTAACGAATAACAATGCTATCTATGGTGGTGGTGTATTTGCTACTTTATGTCCTGTTGCATTGTTCTCGGGTTGTACCCTCAATAACAATGAAGCTGATTATGGTGGTGCTATGTATCACAGTAATGAAACCAATATGTACATTTGGGAATCTAGAATTGTTGATAACAATGCTAGAGTTCGTGTCGCTATCGAAATCAATAATTCACTTTATACCTATATCAGACAATCTGTAATTGCTAATAATGCATCCACCAATGCCAATGCAATTGGTTTCATCGCAACGAACCGTGATCAGGATTGTGATATTGTGAATTCAACGATTATTGGAGAGACCAAAAATAAACGTTTGGTTACCCTTCAGATTGGTTTTGGAGATAACTTGAATGTAAATTGTTGGAATACGATTTTCGCACATCAAACGTCTACGTTTGATAAGAACTTTGTGGCATTCAATAATAATACATACACGTTCAACCTAACGAATTGTTATATCCAAGGTTCTACCTCTATTGGAACATTAACCAATTCCATTTACCAAGCAACAGCAGGAGATTTGATCTTGAACGCTGATTATTCCTTGAGCCAATGTTCTCCAGGTGTGAATGCAGGTGATAATGCAATAGTTAGTGCTATTGGTATAACAGAAGATATTGCTGGTAATGCAAGAACATTTGGAACAACAGTAGATATGGGAGCATACGAAGCCCAGACTACTTGTACCTTGAGAGAAACTCAAGAAGAATTGACAGAAACTGTAGATATAAAAGTATCTCCAAATCCAGCTACGGATGTTTTGAACATCAGAACACAGTTGGAAAATGTAACAGTTTCTATCGTTGATATTTTAGGTAAGGAAGTATTGGTTTCGCAAGAAAATGAAATCAATGTTAGTCGTTTGGCTCACGGAACTTATTTCGTGAACTTCTACCAAAATGGAGAATTCCTTTCTGCTGAAAAATTGATCATCAAGTAATTGATATTTATTTCTAAAAAGAAATAACGGAATAAGAAAACCGGCTTTCCAATTTATTGGGAAGCCGGTTTTCTTTTTTTGAAAAGCAATCCGCCTGTCTTAATTCGGAAGAGGATAATGGATAACCACTAACATCCCATCCTGTTGCATTTGTCCATCATCATAATCGGGAATTTTTCTGTCATCACAACCACCTTTAATCTGTTGTAATAAATTTTTCTTCAAGACTTTTGAAGACCATTTCTTATTCTCTCTTTTCATCGTATTTGATTTAGTTTTAATATGAAAATAATGAAAAAGAAATATAGTATTTTAATCTTTATATATGAAAATGCTAATTCAGAAATCGATAAGTGGCTTTGATTAAAAAAGTGTTATTCAGCTTTTCAGAAAACAGATTGCCGCCCAAAGATGGAAATAAATTATCGTTAGGATCTCCTGAATTTACTGTTCCTTGGGACCAAACGAAAAACAACTCCGAACCAGGTATATATTCCCAACGTGCTACTAGATTAGACCTGAATTGCATGTAAATGAAATCAGGGTTTCCAAAAGAATAATCTTCTATCGAATCATTATTTTCATCTATCGAATAAAGGCTGTTTTCTTCATCGTAAGAAATGTTGGATAACATGTCTATTCTATCATAATAATCTTTAGCGAGAGGATCAACTATTTTTTTGAAATTAGAATAATTTCCTTTCGAAATAAAAGGCTCGCCATAATATTGGATACTAAGGTTGGGTAAAATTGTATAATTGATTCGAAATGCGGTACTGAATGTTTTTTGCAAAATAGTAGCATTGATGTAATTGGTGTTGCCATCAGCCATTTCAATATTGGTGACATATTGTATGGCTCTCCTAGAACGATTATAATTAGGACTGGCACTTAACTCTAAAGTACGTACAGGACGATAGGTCACTCTACCACTATAGCCACTACTTCTGCTGGTATTCTGAGTACCCCAAGCATTCCAGAAATTGAAAAAGAAAAATACTTTTTTCCTAGAATCGGTTTCAACATACATCCAATGAGAAGCATTCGGATTGAACATCAGAGAAGGGCCACCCCTTAAAGCGGCTTTAGGGAAATTCCTGGCATTATAATTAATACCGGTTCCGATGGCCCAGAAGTTTTTGAATCCGGCATGTGCATTGGTGCCGAAATATAAGGAATGGTTGATGCCTCCAAAATCCCATTCGGATTGATGGGAGAAATTAAATCTCATCCGATTGAAAACAGAAAAGGGTTTTCCTATTCGATAATACGTCCAGAATGAATGGTTGATTTGATCAGCACTGCCTAAAAAGCCAATATCATTCAATTCGAATCCTGGAGAAATCCAACGTACACTGGTTTCAAAGTTTACTTTTTTATTACCCGAATTTTTTCCTAGAGAAACGGTTCCTCCATGACCGATAAGCGAAGTAGCGGTGGAATCTATGGAAAGGTGTTTGGCATCCGGCCGTTGATAATTTCTTTGAATGGCAGTCTGCGTATTAAAAATAGATTCCTCACTTCCATTGACTTTAGAGAACATTCCCCTGCCACTTACATACCAAGATTGTTCTTTCCATCTATGAGTGACATCCAAAGCTCCGGAATAAGCAGAGGATCTGAGCCAATCCATACCTGTATCTTTCAATTTTCTATTGGTAGCCGTCATCATACCTCCGATAACAGTGTTCCCTCCGGAAAAATCTTGCATCAAGCGACCCACAAAATATTGGGTGAGCGGCTCGATGACTTCCTTTCGTTCTTCGCCTTCGGTATTCCTAATAAGAGCTTTTTCTTCAGCTGTTATACTTTCTAGAATTCCGATAGACAATCCTTTCTGTGTCTTACCACTGAATTTGGCGGCACCCCAAATAGTTGTGTTATCTGGTATTTTTCCATATTCATCCGATGCAAGGGAAGGGTAGCCCTTGGGGCTGCCTCCAATCCGCCTAGAATAAAATAGATTCCCTCCATTGAAACCGCCATCGAATAAATTTCTATTTTCTATAAAAAAGGGTCTACGTTCTTGGAAGAAGACTTCGAAGCCGTCCAATCGTAATTGGGCGGGGTCGGCTTCTACTTGTCCGAAATCAGGATTGATGGTAAAGTCTAAAATCAAATCACTTGTAACACCTATTTTTCCATCCAAACCAGCATTGGCTGAAAAATCCAAACCATCTCTAAATGGGTTTCCTTCTTCTTTTTCGTAGGTGTCCATTTTGGCAACGACATAAGGTTGGATTTCAATTTGCTTTTGAGGTTTTACCCCTTCTAAACCATGTAATTCGCCAAAATCGCTGACCCAAGTATTGGAATTCTGTGGAATATGTTGCCAGACCGATCGTTCTCCATTCCTGAAATCCAGACGTGTGGACTGAATGCCCCAAACAAGACTTTCCTTGTTGGCATATCGCAATTGGCTAAACGGTATTTTTATTTCGGCGGTCCAACCTTCTTCATCAATATGGGTTCCTGTGTACCAAATGGGGTTCCAATTAGAATCCCAATTGTTTCCATTATTGGTGATGAATTCGTCACCGATAACACCAGCGGCTGTAAGAGTGAAAGAAAAAGCCGTTCTCAAATCGTGGTAACTATCTATATTGAATTCGACCCAATCGCCTTCGAAACCGTCTCTACGAGACATACGTCGAACAATTTTTTCGGGCTCGCTATCATAGCATCTTGCACCAATATAAAGGTACTTGTCATCATACAGTATTTTAAAACGGGTTTGATGGGTTGGGGGAGTATTGTCTGCGGGCTCTCTTTGTATGTAATCTCCGTTCCATTCGACTTGTTCCCATACAGCATCATCCAATTTGCCATCTATACTTGGACTTGAACCTGAAATTTTTTGGGTAAAACATTTTTTCTTTGGAGTTGGTTCTGTTGGGGTTTCTTGGCTGATGAGGGTTTGGAAAATTCCAATAATAAAAAGAGTGGTGATTAGGTTTTTCATGATTTTATGATAAAAGGTGATAAAGTGTAGGTTTTTAAGAATGACATGCTTTGTAGTCTTTATGTTGCATTTGAAATTTAATATTGTTGAATGTTTTATGTTTATAAGACAGGAATTGCAAAAAATGATGACAGTCTAAAATGACTTATTAAAGGTTTATATATAGAACTTATTCAAGGAATGACGAACTCATCTCTTAAAATGGAATGCATGGTTTTATACAAAAAATCTTTTTGGAATAACATCTATTAGAAACCAAAAAAGCCGACTCGAATTTTCGAACCGGCTTTTTTGATTTTTTAGAAATCAACTGAATGATAGACTTTATTACGAATAATTGATTATAGTTAAATTGATCTTTTGTAAAATCTACTGCGTTATTTCCCTTAACCGTAGCTAAGGCTACGATTTTCGGAAAATGCCTTGTATATTTTCAAAATCTCTAATTTCCCTTCCATACAAAACTATTCGTAATAAAGTCTAATGAAAATAAATTATTATTTCACTTTGATAATTGTCTTCTTATAAGAACCTCGTTCTGTTTTCAGTTGGATGTAATATGTACCCGCAGGCAAAGAAGAAACATTGATGGTCTTTTTTTGAAGCCCCGCAGATCGATGCCCTAGATTTTCTTGGAATACTTCTTTTCCGCTAACATCAAAAATACTTAATGACATATCATGTGCAGCATAATTGATGAATTGTAGATAAATATTATCTGCAACCGGATTAGGATGGACACCAATAAAAGCCAATTCGTTCAAGTCACCGGATGAAGAAGGAGGCGTGTAAGCTCTAGGGTCTTCCGGGGCATACTCGGTAATGGTATTCGGGGCGGCGACCGTCGGTTCACCAATATTGTTCAAGTGGCGGGTTCCATCATCCGTGTACCAAGATTGGCCATAAGATTCGTTAGCAGAATTAGAATCGACATTATCGATATAATACCAATCGGCTTGGCAACGTGTATCGGTTAGATTAAGGATATAATATCCTCGTTCTACCAAATTCGCCCATTTGATATGTGGATTGAAAGGTAAAACAAAATTTTCCAAACCTGGGAAATCAATGAAGGAGGGAGAGGTAACGCTCGTTACTACAAATTCGACACCCGCCGAATTGGCACCTGAACCACTATCATAATTATCCATAGGTAAATCCATGGCCCAAGAGGTGTGTATATCTCCAGTTAATACAACAAGGTTAGGGATATTATTATCAATGGCATAATTATGCAATTTATCCCTTTCGGCGGGATAACCATCCCATTGATCACCATTGAGAGGATTTCCAAAAACTACAAGAGGTCCCATCATTACCTGTTGCCCCAAAACTTGCCATTTGGCAGTAGAATTTCCAAGGCCGGATGTCAACCAGTCATATTGGGTTTGCCCCAAAATGGTTCTTTCCGGGTCGTTTTCATTTTGTCCTTGTTCTTCCCGACCATAAAGGCGGGTATCCAACATGAAAAGATCCATCATGTCGCCATAAGATACCTTACGGTAAATTCTTTCTTGGTCGGTAGCATCCGGTTTTCTGAAAGGCATCCATTCATTATAGGCTTGGATGGCAACAGATTTCCGGGTTGCCCAATCTCCTTCTCCAGTATTGTGGTTTTCGGCACCATCCTTCCACGAATCGTTGGCAGACTCATGGTCATCCCAAGTAGCAATGACCGGATATTGTTGATGTAACCTTCTGAGCTGATCATCCAATTTGTAGTAACTATGCCTCATACGATAATCCGATAGATTCAAGATTTCTGTACTGGGTTCATATTCTCTTACATCCCCATATTCACCATTTCCATATTCATAAATATAATCGCCCAAGTGTATGATGGCATCTATATCATTTCTATCTACCAATTTTTCATAAACGTTGAAAAATCCGTGGGCAAAATTAGAACAGGAAACCACACCGAAACGAAGGGCATCCACCCCTCCTGCCGGAGCAGTTCTGGTACGACCTCTTAAAGAGTGGGTTTCTTCATGAAGGAAATCGTAATAATAAGTGGTGTAAGGTTGTAGCCCGGTAACATCGACTTTAATGGTAAAGTCTTTGCTAGCATCAGTGGTGACGGTTCCTTCTGCCACAATATTGGTCATGGCAGTATCTGTGGCAACATACCAGCTTACATCGGCAGAGGCTTCTTCTGTCGTTACCCTCGTCCAAATCATAACAGAGCTAGAAGTGGGGTCGCCGGAGGCCACACCGTGGAAAAACGGTTCGAGATTGCCAATGTTTCCAAATCGATTCGTATCGTAAAAATCAATCTGGGCATGGGCAGAAAAAAATAAAGCAACAAAAAAAATAGTAATCAGATTTTTCATATCAGGATACTTGAATTTGTGATTGATTGATCAAATTTAAACATTTGGACAGACTATCTCTCCAATGAGGAATATCAAGATGATAACTTTCTTTGATTTTTGACTTGTCCATTACACTATAAGTGGGTCTTTGGGCGGGGGTGGGGTAGTCTTTAGACAAAATAGGTGCGGCTTTACAAGGAATGGAATTCATTTCGAAAATGGCAGAAGCGAAATCATACCAAGAAGCGATGCCTTCATTGCTGTAGTTGAAAATGCCATAATGAGGGTTCTCTCCGTGGCATTGTTGGATAACCTGTAAAATGGCGGCTGCCAAATCGCGGGCATAAGTAGGTGCTCCGATTTGATCAAAAACAATAGTCATGGCATCTCTTTGGGAACCATATTTTATCATACTTTTTACGAAGTTGTTCCCAAAGGAAGAATAGACCCAAGATGTTCTGAAAATAATCGTCCTATCGCAGGCTGCCAGTGCTGCTTGATCTCCTTCCAATTTTGTAAGGGCGTAAATACCTTTGGGCGTGGTGGGATCGGTTTCTACCATGGGACGGTTCACTTGGTTGTGATAGACATAATCGGAAGAAACATGTATGAATGTACTCTTATTTTTTTGGCAGATCTCCGCTAGATTCCGAGGGCCATTCCGATTTATTTTTCTTGCCATATCCACATCTTCTTCGGCTTTGTCGACAGCAGTATATGCGGCACAATTAATACAAAAGTCGAAGTGGTGTTCTTCGAACAAGGAGTTTATTTTTTCTTTATCCAGAATGTCAAGCGTAGTGACATCTGTAAAATGGAATTCCGCTTCGAATGATGAAGCCAATGTTTGTAATTCTGATCCAAGTTGTCCGTTGGAGCCAGTGACAAGAATTTTCATGTTGTTGATTTTTCTAAAAAATATTGAAAGGATAACCGATCGCTAAATTAAAATTAATATCGTTGAATCTTAATTCATTTAAAGATTGATATTTCCAGTAGGAATTTGTTTCTGTATTCAAGTAATGATTACGAAGTGGATATCCGAGGTCGAAACGAAGAATGAAATAGGAAAAATCGAAACGGAACCCAAAGCCGGTACCCATTGCAAATTGTTTCCAAAAATCTTTAGAAATATTAGCATTTGGACGAGCCTCGTCTTTTTTCAATAACCAAACATTTCCGACATCTAAGAAAATGGCTCCTTCGATGAGCCAAAACATATCAAAACGATATTCCATATTCATTTCCATTCTCAAATCTCCGGTCTGATAGAAAGGGGAAGTATTCGATTCTTCCTCAAAAAAACCTCCGGGCCCGATTTGCCTTACACTCCAAGCTCGAATACTGTTGGGCCCTCCCACATAATATTGTTTGACATAAGGAACGACTTGGGAAAAAGGACCATAGGGCAAGGCAATACCCACATTAGTACGAAATGCAAAAGCTTTTCTTGGACTAAGGGTTTTCACATGCCTTTGTTCTATTTCCAATTTGATATAATTTGCATATTGGATGGAATCCAATAATTGCCATTCTTTATTGGGCGAGATGATTTTATTTAGGGAGAGCACTTCCAGCCCTGAAATTTCACCAAACAACCGGGTAGACCACGCAGCATTTGGTTTTCTAGGCCTTCCGGTATAGGAGGCTTGCACATCTCGAAGGAATAGACCGGTGAAAAGTTGTTTGTCGAAACTATTTCTTAAAAATTCATTACTGATAAGTTGAGGATCTTCTGTTGTCGGGTTGAAATAAGTCAGTCCTGTTTGTGTGAATTTGACCCGCCACCGTTCGTTGGGTTTCATGGTATATCCGAAGGAAGATTCCAAAGAATGATAATTATATGATCCTCTTACATCAACATAATTATATCCGATTTTAATTCTTGTGGTAGCGGTTTCTTCGAGTTTTTCCAATTTGGATTTCTTGATGACTTTTATTTTTTTCATCAAGTGGAAAATTCCCATATAATCTACAAATTTGGGAATATTCAATTCTGCCGTAGCACTTACATCCACCGTATTGATGATCCGATTGGGATCGTTTATGGCAAATTCTACCCCTCCTTGTAAATTCGTGGATAATATTTCTGCTCCTTGGAATAAATTTTTGTTTTCATAATTAAGGCTCAAAGCTGTTCCAATGGATGTATTATCTTGTACGGTATTATTGGCGGTATTGAATTCGAGATCTGTACCTAACAATTGTTTCTTTTTAGAAGGTAATAATATTTTAAAATCGACCAATTTCTTTTCTGCATTCCTCTTTACGGTCTTAATGGAAATGAATTTATAAATACCCAAAGAAGCCAACCTTTTTTTTGTTTCTAATTCATTATCAAATTCGTACAATTCCCCGGCAATTAATTTGATGTTCCTTTTGAGTACCGGATATCGAATTTCCGGAGGGACACCATCGGGCGGAGTAACAGACATATACGTTACTCCATTCATAACCGTATCTGCTTCGTACAAAGCATCATATTCTGGATAATAGTTGGGATACACGTAAACCTTACCGATTTTGTATTTAGAGTGTGATGTTTCTAAACTAGGCGAAAATACTTGTAATGTAGCATCTACTTTATAATTGACGGTATCAATGGCAAGAGGAGAAATGTAGTTTTTCGTAAAATCGAGGTAACCCAAATTCCTCATTTGTCGTACAATCCGATTCACTTCGTTGTTATAGACATTCACATCGACGGCAGCTCCTTTTTTGAAATAACTATCTTCCAACATATCTGTTAATATCCTTTGGATGAGCGTGTCATCAGAAACGTAAGAAATACTGTCGTAAACATATTGCTTCCTCGGATATACGGTGAAGGTATTCTTTGCAAACTTCCCTTTCACTTTTGTTTCATGCTCAACGATTGCATTGAAATAGCCTTTGTGTTGCATATAGCTTTTCATGGCATCGGCGGTGCTTTTTGTTAATTTTTCGTTGTGGATTACAGGAGGTTCGGCTACGACCCTTTTCACCCAATTGTCCCATTTTGTTGTGTCGGAAGGAGATTGGTTTTTATAATAAAACCAAAGGCGGGTTCTGAATATACCTAAGAATTTCCCATTAGGAACTTGTTTGATATAACTTGCCAATTCGTATTGAAGGCTCGAACGGTTCTTTATTTTTTCGTCCGATTCGATGACAATTTTATTTTTATTCACCAATTTTTCACCCTCTTGCAAATATTTGGTAGTATTACAACCACAAGCCACAAGCAGAATGGCCAAAGGCAAGAAAAAGTATGTGATATTTTTGTAAGGATTCAAATCATAGGATTTAAAAAGCGCCCAATGGTATGCTATCAAAAGCGAAATTCAAATATATCCGTTCTTTAGAACGGAAAAAACAAAGGCAAAGGTATGATAAATTCGTTGCAGAAGGAACGAAAATTGTAGAGGAAATGCTTCTTGAACCCGCTCTCGGTATCGAATGTGTTGTAGCCACATCTTCTTGGGTTGAAAAATATGGACAAAAATGCCAGAACACGAAGTTGCATGAGGTATCCGAAAGGGAACTTAAATCCTTATCATTTTTACAAACTCCCCACGAAGTTTTGGCGGTGGCAACACCTTTGAAAAGATCGTATGATGAAGCGCTCATCCTGCAAGATATTTCATTGTATTTGGACGGTATCCAAGACCCCGGAAATTTGGGCACCATACTCCGGGTGGCGGATTGGTTCGGTATTTCTCATGTATTCTTAGGGAAAGGGACAGTAGATGTCTACAACCCCAAAGTGGTACAGTCATCTATGGGAGCTTTTTTACGAGTGAATAGTATAGAAATGGAGTTGGAAGATTTGATCCAAAAATTTCCTCAGGTTAGAATTATGGGAGCGGATATACAAGGAGAAAATATTTTCGAATTAAAAGATCGTGAAAAAAAAGGAGTGGTCATAATTGGAAATGAAGGCAAAGGTATTTCGGATAAAATACGAAGCCAAATAAAACACTGGATTACGATTCCTGCCCAGGGGAAAGCAGAATCTTTGAATGCCGGGGTCGCAACAGGAATTATTTGTGCCACCTTAAGGAATGGATAAAGTTTATGAAATTTTTTTCTACACATAGCATTTTTGATTGGACAATCTTCGGCGGTATCCAGTATGTGGTTTTAACGATTGTGGCTATGTATTTGTACCCCGGAAGTACGTACCATGATTACACTACAACGCATTATTTTTTTTCAGAAAACTTTTTATCTGATTTAGGGCGTACACAAACGTTTAATGGTGCTCCGAATCCTTATTCTTCTTGGATATATTTATTTACTCTTTCTTTTGTTGGAATGACTACTGCCATATTATTTTTGATTTTACCAAAAGTATTGGCAAAAGATACGCTTACTCGTTTTATTGCCTATTTGATGGTGGGTGTTGGAATTATTTCCGGGTTTGGATTTATTGGAATTGCCTTAGCTCCCAGCGATACCCAACATACAGTACATATGCTTTGTGTAAATATAGGATTCAAAGGCTTGTTGTTTGCCTTGTTTTTATTAATGATAGCCATTTATCGTTCAAAACATTACTCCCGTTTTTATGGTCATGTATTATTAGGAATTATTCTTTTATTAGGATTTTATGTGTTATTGATTACCATCGGTCCAAATCCTTCCGATTCGAAAAATGGATTGATTATTCAGGTAGTTGGACAAAAAATAATTGTTTATTCCTTGATTTTAGGATTGAGCTTCCAAGCTTACGGAGCAAAAAAAATATTCATGAAAAATCATATAACAGAAACTTGATTTGTTAATGGTTGTTTCCTCCTCATTTTAATTTTTATTTTTGCCAAAAATATTAATACTGTGGATTTCGAATATATTAAAGAAAAATTAGATGGAGTGATTCAAGCGGGTTTTGAATATGCTCCTAAATTGGTGTTAGCGATTGTAACACTGTTTATTGGTTTATGGATTATCAAAAATTTGGAAAGGATAATAGGTACTTGGATGGAACGTTCAGGCTTATCCAATGATATCCGACCCTTTTTACAATCCCTTCTCAGTGTAGCGTTAAAAGTCTTATTGGTATTTACAGTAGCCAGTATGGTGGGCATTGAAACGACATCCTTCGTCGCTGTTTTGGGGGCGATGGCTTTTGCTGTGGGTATGGCTTTGCAAGGAAGTTTGGGTAATTTTGCTGCTGGGGTCATGGTTCTTATTTTCAAACCCTATAAAACGGGAGATTGGATTGAGATCGGAGATAATATGGGGAAAGTATCCGAAATTCAGATGTTCAATACCATTATCAAAACATTTACGAATAAAACGATCATCATTCCCAATGGTATTGCCATTAGTGATGTGATTACCAATTTGTCTACTGACAGATATGTTCGTTTGGATTTGAATGTCTATATGCCTTACGAAGAAGAATTCGAAAAAGTGCGTCCCATCATTCTAGAAGCTTTGAGAACAATTCCCGAAGTGTTGGAAGAACCCTTGCCAGATGTGGGCATCGAGCAATTCGATACGCATAGTATTATTTTGGCCGTTCGCCCTTATTGCCTTCCGGATGATTATGGCAAAGTTCACTTGGAAGCCTTAAGAAAAGTTAAGGCAGCTTTGGGAGCCAACGGTATAAAGGTAGCTTACTCGGAAGGGGTCGAACTAGGGAAAATCGGCAAGTAATTATAAAATTTCTAGTTACAAGCAAGGGGGAACAAATTAGGTTTGTTTCCCCTTGTTCTTTAGTTATATCATTGCTATCCTTGAATTTATAACGAATAGTCATTAATTTGAATGGAAGATGGTTCTAAGTTTGTGCAACTTTGAGTTATATTCTTCGTCATTATTAAAAATATCGTCGTATGAAATCCAATAAAAATAGAAGGCAGTTCCTTAAAAATATTTCTTTGACCTCCTTGACAATGGGCGTCTTACCTGTAATTTCTTGCGGGAGAACCAGCCCCGGAAAAAAAGAAATAAAAATTAATAATTGTGAAAAAACTACTTTGGATTTATATGGAGAAGGACCCTTTTATACGGATAATCCACCCGTGCTTCAAGGTAACCAATTAGCCGAAGCCAATGAAGCAGGGACCAGAATGATTATTAGTGGCCGGGTTTTCAATTTGGATTGTTCACAATATCTACCCAATACCTTGATTGATATTTGGCATGCGAACGATGCGGGGCAGTACGATAATCAGGGATATAATTTAAGGGGACAAGTGTATTCCAATAACCAAGGATTTTATATGTTCGAAACGATACAGCCGGGTAAATATTTGAATGGAAGCAAATATAGACCGTCCCATATTCATTTCAAGATCACACCTCCGGGATTCCAAACGCTTACTACACAACTTTATTTCGAAGGTGATACAGATATTCCTGAAGATGCGGCAGCATCAGTAAATTCCGGTCAATATGATGCAACACATAGAATTATTCCTTTAACGGAAAATACAGAAGGAAAATTGGAAGGCACTTGGGATATTATGGTGAATGGTGAGGGCGTTACAGGAACGAGTGATATCCATTTGGATAAGGGTATTATTTATAGTTTGAATCCGAATCCATTTACGGAAAGTTTGATGATTAAATATGGTGTTTTTAGGAAAGCAAAAGTAAGTTTGGTGGCTTACGATTTATTAGGTAATCTAGTTGCCATTTTAGAAGAAAAGGAATTGCTCCCTGAAATTTATGAAGCAGAATGGAACCCACCTTCTTCCTTGCCCAATGGTCATTATTTTATTGCTTTAAAAATTAATGAACTTCAAGTGTATTATTTAAAAACGATCTTAAGGAGATAAAATAACATACCCGAATCCATGATAATGGATTCGGGTATGTACTATGAGTTATCTTGTTATTTTTCGTTCATGACATTTAGTTTTAAGGTGGCTCTATTGTTAATAACGACAAAGTACATGCCATCTACCCATTCAGACGTGTCCAAATATTTTCGACCGCCCGTTAATCTCATACTAGAAATAATTTTCCTTCCCAACATATCATACACATCCATATCAATATATTTTCCGGCTTCCCATTCTATGGTCACCATTTTTGAAGCAGGGTTGGGATAAATATTTATTTTTTCCTTGTCTAAAATATTATTTGTTGGAATTAATAAATCGCAATATTCGGTATCAGGTTCTAATTCCAGCCAGCCTGAAGGCGTTAAATCTTTTCCGATAAATGCAGGGAAGTCTGTGGGGTAACGATGAATTCTGAACGTCAAATTATTATTGACCGATAAGCTGTCTCCTTGGGTGGCGAATGCTCCACCATTAATAGGTGTTTTATATTCCCAAACAATTTCTTTGGTGTCTGATGTCATTTCAAAAGCATAGCCGAAACGACCCACCTCGATTAAATAATTCCCATTGGGTAATACTTGGAAACTCGACAAGCCCGTCGACCACATCAAAGTAGAATCTATGGGATGTTGCTCCGTAACATCAAAAGAAACGGGGTCATAGGTCTGTCCATTAAACGGGAAATCCCAATCATACATATCAAAACCAGAATTAATAATATTGAAAGTCGAATAATCTTCTCCTACTCGATTATTAAAAACGGCTAATTTTCCAAAATGAGGATCTACACTTTGTAAATGATCGTTGATCCAATGGGCATCATGTGGATAAAATAATTTTTGATCTGTTTCATCTCCAGCTTTATATGCCGCCGGATTGCCCCAACGATACAATAAATCGCCACCTCTGCCGCCATTTCCTCCTACATTTCCAGCCGCTTGAGCAGTTGAAGTCGTATGATCAATCACCCAAATTTCATGAAAAGTCGGAACACATAAAACCAACATGTCGTTTACAGGATCGTAATCCAAAGCATTGGAATGCATCCAATCTGCCACACCATTTCCGAAATCATAATTGATGTCTATCCGTTGGGGATTATCAGAAATGACGCCATAATTCGGGCGGGTCGGATCGATGTCTTGAATCAAATGATCCCAAGCATGCCATTCCCAAATTACTTCATCATTAGCCGGATTGATTTCTAGGATATAATCGGGCCACATTTTATTGTCGACGGTCGTTGTGGTATCTCGCCCCACATTCCATGCTTCCATTTCTGTTTTTAATTCCCAAGCAATCATGGCAATGGATAAGGTTCCATTTTTTTCAATGACAGTAAAATCATGATGCAATCTTTTTTGGGTGTCGTTTTGTGTAAAAGACCACAATAAAGTATTATCCCAATCTCTGATTTCGATGGTGGCTCCACCACCACCCGCCCAAATGGGATCATTGGCAACTGAAGCCGGTCGGGATGATTTGATTAACCTCCCATCTTCTAATAAATAAGCCGTATTGCCCGGTCGGGTATCTGGTTCGCCTTCCCAAACATGGACGATTTCGCCACAATTATCCAATAAATAAACATGAGGTTGATTATGTGGATACAACAAATTATAACCATCATAAGACACAGAAGGATTATAAGATAATAAGCCCACCGTATTTTGGGCGGACATGAAAATGAAAATAAAAGAGAAAGAGAGTGTCAGTAAAATTTTGTTCATAATAATATGTTGAGTTAAAAAGTCATTTAATCCTTCATTACTTTTATAGAAAAAGTATTGTCTGTAGTTAAATCGTGGATAAAAATAAGATATAATCCGCTAGTCCAAGTTGATGAAGGAATTTTTAAGATATTTTTTTGAGATGAAACAGAAGCCATTTTTTGCCCTTGGATATTGAAAATAGAAATATTGAGCTCTAATTCTCCTTGGTTTTCTAAAATCAAAAGATCACTAAAAGGGTTTCCGAGTAATTGGATTCCTATTATGGGTTCTCCAATAAGAAGAGTAGAAGTGGTGGGATATATTTCACAAGTCGAAGGGTAGGGGTCTAGTTCTACCGGGTCTCCGGGAGTCATATCCTTATCGGTAAAAGCTGAATGATTTTCTAGATAGCGGGTAACTCTGAAAATATCCACATTCGGATTGTCACTCCCTTGTGGTATGGATTCGTTTCCAATTTGTGGATTGATGTAATCCCAAACAATTTCTTTATCGGGAGTGATTTCAATCATTCGACCTTTCATATGTGCCAATACATTTCCATTGGGCAAAGGGTCTGCACCGGATTGGATAATAGAGAAAAAGGAGGACCCATCGGAATAACTCCAATCTGTAGTACTCGGGCCAAATGCCGAATCATCTATAATAGTATAATTTCCATTTTCATCAACGGGCGGCGTCCAGATTTCTACCGAAGAATAAGAAGTATCGGGTCGTTGGTAACCATTGTTGAGTACACTCAGTTTACCTTCGTTCACATAACCGGGAGGAATCCATTTAATATCATGCTGACCAAATAAAATTTGATCATCAGGCGTACCTCTTTCGTAAACCTGGGGGTTGCCCCAACGGTATAAAAAATCACCACCTTTCCCGCTGTTCCCTCCTGTACTTGAAGCAGCTTCTTCTGTAGTGGTAGAATGATCAATGATATAAATCTCATTTGTATTTCGATAACTGATGGCAATTTGATCCAATTCAGGGTTATATGTGATAGCGTTGGCATGTAACCAATCATTGCCTTCTATATTAGGTGCAGCATTTATATCTAACCGTTCTGGATGTTCTGAAACGACACCATAATTGGGTAAATTCGGATCATTATCTTGGATAAGATGATCCCATTGGTGCCATTCCCAAACAATAGCCGTCGAATCGCCCATCCGTTCAATTTCGTAAATCGATTCGGAAACCAGACCATTCGTGAATTGAGTAATATCACGACCCATGTTCAAAGCTTCCAGTGTACTTTTGAATTCCCTGACCAATAACAGTACATTTTCATTGGGCATGACTGCAATATCATGATGTTGATGATAAAAAGTATCAGCCATGGTGTAATTCCATAGTAAATTTCCCTCCCAATCATATTTTTCAATAATGCCACCCCGGCCATTAATCAAATTAACAGGGTTTTGGATTTGGCCAGCTCGGATCAACGAACCATCATCTAATAGGTATCCAGAAATTCCGGGTAGGAAATCGGAATTCCATTGATTTATGACAAAGCCACAATTATCAATTAAATATGTTTTTTGGTTGGATGAAAATAAAGTATATCCATTTACAGCTTCAGGCGAATTTAAGATCAATCCGATAGTGGGAGGTTGTGCATGGGTAGAAATAATAGAAAGTAGGAAGAATAAAATGGAAATAATTATTTTCATATGATCGATTTGATAGAAGATAATCCCAAAAATAATAGGATAATATTACTTTAGGATAAAGTAATAGGGATATCTAGTGTTTTTTAAGTGACAATTACAGATATAAATCGGAATGAAAGAACGAATACATGATATTTTAGAAGAGCGATTACATAAAGATGCTCTTCTAAAAAAAATAAAAAATGACGATGTTTACATTCAGGAAATTATTGTTCTGGCTTATGGGGATGAAGAGCCTCAGAGTTGGCGATCTGCTTGGATCCTCAACCATCTAATGAAAAAAAATGATAAAAGAATTTCACCACATTTGAATGAGTATTTAAGAGAAATCAAAACAAAAAAAGATGGTCACCAAAGGGAATTATTGAAGATTCTTGAAAAGATGGAACTCAGTGAGAGGCAAGAAGGAGATTTGTTCGATGCTTGTATGGATATTTGGGAAACGTTGTCCAAAAGCCCATCAGTGCGAGTGGTTGCCTTTCGGGTCATGATGGGCATTGTAAAAAAATATCCTGAATTATGGAATGAAATCGAATTCCTAACGGAAGAACAATATACAGAAACTCTAACCCCGGGCATTACTCGTACCTTTCAGAATATTATAAAAGGGTTTAAAAAGAACTAGCTGTCCGTAGTTTGAAACACTACAGACAGCTAGCATTTATTTTATCCTAGGCTCAAGACACCTAAAATTCCACCCATCAAGGCAAAGAAAGCAACCGCATAACCGGCATCAATAATAAATAATTTGAGTGATTTTTTCTGGTACAGATAATTGATGGCCATAATCGGTAAGGCATAAATCATGGCAGATAACCAGCCATGAAAAGCACCATGAACAAATGTTTGCTCTTCTGGTTCATGTAAATTAACAATGAAATTAATCCCAAAAGCAATCACACACATCATTACAAAAGCAAGACCATGTGTAAGTGCCAGATTTTTTTGTGCTTCTTCGTCTGTGATGCCTGTTTCTGCTTGCCAGATCTTACCAAATAAAACAGTATACCAAGCAAATCCGAGTAAAAAAGCGGCTAAAGCGGCGATAGGAATTTCTAAATAACCCATAATGATTGTTTTTAATTTGTAATAGTATTGAGACTAAGGTAATCAATTATTTTGTCTAATGGGTTATTCCTCTTTTTCTTTCCAAATTCTGGATACAATAATGATGGTCAGCAAACCACAAACCATGGCAAAGGTTCGGAATGGAAATAGAACTATTCCATTTTCTATCATGGGATATTCTATAATTATGGGAAGTCCGAGTATAGCATCTCCACCACCAAAGCGAAGAATAAAAGCGACGACAAATCCGGCGATAGAACCATATTTATTGGCTTTGGGATCAAACATAGCCGTAACCAATTGTGGGAACAACAGGCAATACACAAAATCACTGCATAAAAACCATAAAGCATAGACACTTTTAATTTGCAGGGCTAAAATTGTAGCAGCAATACCAATTACCCAAATCATCCGTTTCAGAACTTTGGCTAAGTTCTCCGAAGAAAGATCCGGTTTGACCAACGGGCGGTACACGTTCCAACTTGCCATAGATGAAGCAGAAAGAATCGAAGAATCTACAGATGACATCACCGCAGCAGCAATGGCTCCTAAACCAATGGTCGCTACAATGGGATGGGTCAGGTATCGCATCACATAAGGGAGGATTTCGGCTGGTGTGCTAGGGCCTCCAGCTGCTCCAACTGCTGTCCAATCTCCCATTGTATTAAATGCATCTCCGATAACACCAATCATAACAGCAGGAATAGCGGCGATGATACAAACCACCCCGGCAAGGATGGAAAGCCACATGGCCGTATTTTCATTCTTGGCAGATAATACACGTTGGAAATATACCTGCCAAGGAATGCCGCCTAACATCAAGAGCAAGGCATAATCCCACCAATTCCAATAATAATTCCCAAGGGCTTCCTTCGAGGGGAAAAATGTAGCTGCGGCTCCTTTATTGGTTTTATACACATTCCAAGCGTTATCCCAACCTCCAACAAATTCTAAAGCAAAGGGAATCACCAAAACTAAACCAAAAAGAAGTAGAACCATTTGGAAAATATCGGTCAATGCAACCGCCCATAAACCGCCGATGGCTGTATAAGCAATGGCAATAACCGAAGATATGATTATTGCGGTAGTGAAGTCAATTCCTAATACGGTTCCGAAGGTGGTTCCGAGTGCTGTGAGGATGGCTGCCGTCCAGAAGATTTCTCCGGCTAAGGCGGGAAGGAACAAAACGGCCCCCATGTTTTTTCCGAATTTTTCTGCTAGGGGATCGAGCATGGTTTTATATTCCATCCTCCTCATTTTACGAGCGAAAAATAAGCCCCCCAATATTAAACTGATGGCGTATCCCCAAGGAGCCTGAACCCAAATCATACCATAATCTTTATTGAAGGTATTTTCGGCGGTTCCATTAATGTAGCCTCCCCCGACCCAAGTGGCACTCATGGTAAAGACGGCAACAAAAAGAGGAATGGAACGCCCCGCCAGCATCACATCTTCTTCGCTGTCATTTTTTCGTAACTGACTCGCATACGCTCCAATGAAAAATATCAGGCCATAGAAAAACATCATGGCGAAAAAACCGGACCAAAAAACAGGTTTGCCTAGTGCATACAATATAACTCCGACAATAAATAGCAATACTAAAAGAGCAGCCGTTGGTTTAAGAGAATTAAAGATTTTTTCCATGCGAGTCGGTTCGATTTGTTTCGAGAAAGTATAAAGGTAATAAAATAGAAGGTTCTTGAATTATCCACGAGATAGAATCGTTTTCAAATAAATTTTAGGTCTTGGATATTTTTTCTTGATTTTTTTCAAAAAAAATAATAAATTAAAGAAGCGAATTAAAGTGAATATTCGTTCTATAAAATAAAGAACAACCTTCTTTTCCCTTTTTGTCCAATTTTATATTGGATTCCAAAATGTATGATTATTTTTTATTGAACAATCCAAAATTGTTCTAGCTAACGTATTGCACACAAGTACACACAAACTTTAAGTTATGTCAGTTTATAAAATAGCCTCTTCTATCTCCTCCATAGGTATCCTTTTGATTTTTACAGCGATCATTATCGCCCAATCTTCTTTTTCGGGATATCAATGCGAAGGATATGATTTTACCATGCACTTTATTTCTGAATTGGGAAATCCGAATAAAAGCGAATTTCATTTTTTATTGAATTCGGGCTTTATGATCGTTAGTTTGTTGTTTATCCCGATGACCCTGTTATTAGGGAAATATACAGAAAGCAAATTAGGTAAAATAGCAGGTCATGTAGGTATCGTTGCCATGCTGGCTATTTTTGCCGTAGGTTGTTTGCCCGAAACCATTTATGTTCCCCACCTGATAGCAGCCGGAGCCTTCTTTACGATCTCTACTATCATGGCATGTATGTTTGCTTACTTGAGTTTGAAAAATCACAAAATGAGTAAATGGTTGTTTATCCCTAGTATTATTCCGGTATTGTTATATATCTCATTTCTTTGTTACCCCAAAACAGTTTTGGTAAATATCAGTGCCGATCCCTATAATTATCAAAGACCATCTATTGTTTGGTTGGCGGTATTGGAATGGTCTTATTTCTTAGCGATGAGCCTTTGGGTGTTGTGTGCTTCCCGCTTTTTATGGAAGGCCAGTAAATAGTATTTTGAAAATTTATCTTAAATAGAAAAGCGGCTTGAAATAATTTTCAAGCCGCTTTCTTTTCTAAAATTTAATAATTTTTTCTTGATGAATAATTTTTCCCTCCTGTTCTAATAGGA
>JAHDDR010000074.1 GCA_020629255.1 Saprospiraceae bacterium
TCTTTCTTTACGCTGAAACAATTTGTAAATACTACATTCAAAAAACTCGCTTTCACTTTATTCCAAGGAGTACAAAAATCGACATTCCCTTTATTCGGATGGTTGTCGGCTCAAACAGTTTTGAATGCTTAACGTATTTCCTACTTTGTTTCAGCTAAAAACCTCAAGGCCCATCATCAGTTAAAAATATTTTTCTGCTCCTTGATTCACGTTAGTAATAGAAAATCCCTCTGGAAATTAATTTCCAGAGGGATTTATCATTTGGTTTTATAGTGCGTTATCCGATTATTTTAATTGGTAAGATAAACCAAAAGAAAAAGCAGTGCCCGGTTTTAATAAACGAGCGGTAGCATCTGTAGCACCATAAGAGGTATATACATTTCTTTTGTACTGTCCTAAAATATTTTGAACAGAGAAACTTGTTTTTAATTTTTCGGATTTTCCGAATTTATGGGATAGCTTCATATTCAAACTGTGGAATGGATTTTCATACACATCCGGCACTTCACCCAAACCAATCACCATTAATCTTTTTCCTTGGACATTGTAACTTACATTTGCCTCTGTTCTTCTATTCGGTGTTTGATAATTCACATAGGAATTAATGATATAAGGAGCTTGTCCAGCCAAAGAACGGGTGTCATCAATGGTTTCGCCGTCCCTTGCCCAATTTTGCCGAATCATTAATTCTTCCTCATCCATTTTCACGCTGGATTTCACATACGATATATTTGTACCCAAAGAAAGGTTTTCTAAATTTTCGTTGATGAAACCTAGATTTTTCCTCAATTCCAATTCCAAACCGTATAGAATGGCATCACCTCCATTTTCTGGTGTGATGATATTTGAAAAATAAAACGAACCTTCTTGGTAAGCCGCAATTTCAATCGGATTTTTGAATGTTTTGAAGAAAGGACTCAAAGAAATGATTTCTCCCCTTCCGATAAAATATTCCCATCTCAAATCGATATTGTTGATGTTCGATGGAACGACATCAATATTGCCATAGAAAAATCCGCCGGATAGGCGATCTTGAATTTGTGCTACGGACACTTCCTTAAACGAAGGACGAGCCACCGTTCGGCTATATGATGCACGGATGTTCATTTTATCACTGGTATTATACACCATTCCCAAAGAAGGAAGTACATCCCATTTATCCAATACTTTTTGATCTTCATAAATGACATTTCCCAAAGCATTCTGCCCAGTGTACCAAGATGTGAACTGCTCCACTCTGGTTCCCAAAATCAATTTCAAGGGTTTTGTGATTTGTACATCACCCATTACATAAGCTGCGTTTGTGTTTTGTCTGGCAGCATAGGTATTGGCCGGTTGGAAATCTCCCCTCACGAAAGATGTCCCCAATTTGGTTTCCGATGTCCAAATATTTCCTTCGGCTAAAAATTCATTCGGATCTCCGCTTAATGTTCTGGCTCCGTTATAATAAATACCATAATCCAAAATACTATAATCTCTTTCCTTGTAGGTATTCGCCAAACCAGCTTTTAATTTGATATCTCTCTCCCCCAACTCAAGATTATACTTCACATCCACTTTGCTACTGATATTCATTTCTGTCAAATCACGGAATACCCTTGCCACTTCTCCACCTACAGAACGAGACATCAAGTATTGATCGGAATCTGGTACATATTCGTAAGCGGCATAACGATTGTCGGGTTCATCTATCGAAGAAAATGTAGGAGCGACCGTCCATTCGATTTCCAAATCTCCTTTACTTCCCATTTTGTGTTCTCCTCCCACAAAGGTATTGGTCACACCCCGTTGGATATATTCCAAATTATTTTTCCATAAAATGGCGGGGTTTTCATCTCCATTGTCCGTAAAGACAGTAGAGGCTCTAGCTGTTGCATTCTGACTGTGGAATACCCCCAGTTTGAATTTATTTTTCTTCACTTTTATCGCGCCTGATGCCAGGGCACTCCAAAGCACATTTCTATCGCTGTAATTCAAATCGTCTGCCCGAGCAATTTCAAGTGTATTTTCCGAAGCATTATCGCTTTTGACGTATTGTGCGATGATGGCATTTTCGTAATGCTCTGTACTATTGGCATAATTGGCGGCCAATGTATAACCAAAAGTCGCTTTATCTTTATTGATTTGATTTCCGTAGGAAATGGAATAATTCGTATTCATGAAATTGGACGTTGGATCTACGGCCATTTGCGGATTGAAACTCGTGGTGAGATCCGTTAATTGTTGTGCTAATTGCACATCTGTACGAGCAATAATTTCTGAAGGAATCACCGTTTTTTTGTCGAAGGGCAAGGCTCGGGTTCCATCATCAAAACCTAAGAAATCCAATTTGCCACCTTCGTAACTCAAGAAATTATTTTTAAAATGCATGGTCGGATTATATCCGATTCCGGCAGAAATAGAAAAAGTCTCTTCTTCTGGAAAATCTTTGGTGGTTACATCTATTGTTCCACCTGTAAAATCGCCAGGCAAATCGGGTGTGAATGTTTTATATACCACGATATTATCTAGCAAATTGGTCGGAAAAATATCCATCTGTACGGAGTTCTTATCTGGATCCAAACCGGGAATAGAAAGACCGTTGAGTAAGGTTTTGGTATATCGGTCACCCAATCCTCTTACAAAAACGTGTTTTCCTCCTTCTATGGAAACGCCCGTCACTCTTTTAATGGCAGCCGCAGCATCGCCATCGCCGGTACGACTGAAGGTTTGGGATGAAATTCCATCCAAGACATTGGATGATTTTCTTTGCAAGGTTAACAAGGCCGTTTCGTTGTTGCGAATGGCTCTTGCTTCGACTTCGATGACGATACCCAAATCGGTTGCCTCATCTGCCATTCTGATGGTTCCCAAATTATTGATTTCTCCATCTTTTACTTCTACATTATTGATGGTATAATCGGCATAACCTAAATAAGAAATAGTAAAGGTGTAATTCCCCGGTGCCAATTGTACCGAGAAGGTTCCATCCAAATCTGTTGATGTACCGTCGGATGTTTCTACAATGAAAACATCGGCGAAGGAAACGTCTTCTCCATTGTTGTCATCAATAACTTTTCCTCTTACGGTTCCTTCTTGGGCGGTTGTTATTTGTAATCCTATAAAAAGGAAAGCTAAAAAACTAATTATATGTTTCATCAAAATTCTCATTTTAAACATTGGGCAAGTTGGTTTGTGATTTTATTTGTTGGATTAAAACCCATCATTGGTTTTGGTCCAAGTCCAATCGAAGACAGAAACATCTGCTCCTGTGGTTGCTTCGACAGGCGTTGACAAACCTTCAGAAACCATATTATCTGCATTAACTTGGTATGTCGCTTCGTAATTGGAGATATAACATTCTTCTTCTCCCGGATCATCGTCCGAATAAATTTTGATGACATCACCACCATTTACGATTTCGCAATTATTGAAGGACAGTTCACCAGACATTAATCGGGTATAGGCATCTGTTTTTTCTGAACAGTCGGAAGGATCGAAACTCGTACGAACTTTTATGTCTCCTTCGTATCCTCTCCAAGAACAATTATTGAATGTTCCTTGTGCTTTCGATTTCAAATCGCCGGCAAAACCGATTCCGTCTGTTGAAATGATGGTGGCATGATTGAGTGTGAATTTACCGTCTTTATGAGTGCTACCTTCCGGTCCATCAAATTCGAGGGCTTCATCGGCTTCTCCATAAATACCATGTTGTACCACTACGACATTTGAAATGGTTCCGGCATAATTTTGATCCAAATCCAAGGCATCATCGCCACAATATGCCACGACGGCATTACTGATGTTGACGGTTCCTCCAAAACATTCAATACCATCATCCAAATTAGAAATGACTTCTATGTGATCGATAACCGTTTCCGAGCCTACACCACCTAAGGTCAATCCATTGATTTCGCTGCCCGCAGATACGGCAATGCCTCCATGACGAATGGAAACATATTTCAAAATGCCTGAATTATCGTTGGAGACGGTTCCTCCGTATCTTGTATTGGGAATATCGGCGGGTACGCCTTCGACTTGTCCTTCGGTATCTGTACCAGAAACCGAGACCGGAGCATCGCCTAAGATGATTATCCCGCCCCATAGACCTCTGTCCACAGCTCCTAAATTGGTTCCGAATGTTTGTCCTACTTCGATATTATCTAAAATTGAAGTGAAGACAATGGGTTGATCGGCGGTTCCGATGGCTTCAATTTTTGCCCCTTTGGCAATAATCAATGCACTCGCCAACGATTGCTCTCCTACATCACCTTTAATAATCGTACCCGCTTCTATTGTTAGGGTATAACCGGATTGTACGACGACTTTATTTTTCAACTTGTAGATTCTGTTGTTCGTCCAAGTTGTATTTTCTTTGATTTCGCCAGTTATGGTTATTGTTGCCTCTGATTCTGGAATGCAATTCCCTTCATCGCAGCCATAGCCTTCTGGACAGGTCACCTCGGCACAAGGATCTATCGGAACACAATCTCCATTGTTACAAGCAAAGCCTGATGGGCAAGTAACAACTGAACAGGGATTCAATTCTTCATCACTACATGAAAAGAATGTGATGGCCGACAAGATAAAAAATAATGCTGTGTAAAATTTTGCCTGAATAGATTTCATAAAATGGTATGAGTTGATTGAGAAATATAAAATCTGGTGCAAAGGTGCGGGAATATTCTCTTTCGGTGGTTAAGCCATATTTAACCTTGCGTTAAGTTTGTGTAAACTCGAATGAGAAGTTGGTTTTAGTCGAAATCGAGTGAAAGTAATTGCAAATTAAATCGCTAATTTTGTAGCCAATCATTCGATGAGTATGAACAAGAACCAACACCTAGGAGAAATTGCCCAAGTATTTTTTAAGTTAGGATGCATAGCATTTGGTGGTCCTGCCGCACATGTGGCGATGATGGAAAAGGAAATCGTTGAAAAAAGAAAATGGATGAGCCATTCTCATTTTCTGGATTTGATGGGAGCAACAAATTTGATTCCCGGACCCAACAGTACGGAAATGACCATGCACTGCGGCTATGAGCGAGGCGGTTGGAAGGGTCTTTTCATTGCCGGAGCTTGTTTTATTTTCCCCGCGGTCATGATTACTGGATTCCTTGCTTTTCTCTATATCAAATATGGGCAACTGCCTGAAGTGGAGAAATATATTTATGGCATCAAACCCGCTGTATTAGCGATTATTGCTGGAGCTATTTTCAAGTTGGGAAAAAAGGCATTGAAGGGATGGGAATTGGCGGTACTGGGTATTTTAGTCATCATTGCTAGTTTGATGGGGGTGAATGAAGTATTGGCTTTGTTGACGGCGGGATTATCCGGAGCGATTTATTTTTATTTCAAAAATCAGGTAACGAATTCTAATACTTCCTTAAAATATATCCTTCCTTTTTCCTTGTTGCAAATTCCGAGTGCGGGGATTGTTTCCTTATCGAGTATGAATATTTTTTTCACCTTCTTGAAAGTAGGTGCGGT
This sequence comes from Saprospiraceae bacterium, assembly GCA_020629255.1. Taxonomy (GTDB): domain Bacteria; phylum Bacteroidota; class Bacteroidia; order Chitinophagales; family Saprospiraceae; genus JAHDCE01. The sequence goes on from JAHDDR010000074.1 coordinate 5,467, forward strand.
GTTATATGGTAGTGGTTACGTCCTTTTTGCTTACTTGGATGCGGAATTGGTGAGCAAGGGCATCATGACTCGTTTGGAATTGTTGGATGCTATTGCTGTAGGGCAATTTACTCCCGGCCCGGTATTGTCTACTTCAACTTTTATTGGCTATCAATTAAACGGGGTAATGGGTGCAATTGCGGCGACTTTGGGTATTTTCCTTCCTTCCTTTTTGTTTGTCCTTTTGCTTAATCCTTTGGTGCAAAAAATGCGTTCTTCGAAGTTTTTAGGTTATTTCTTAGATTCCGTCAATATTGCTGCGGTGGCGGTAATGGTTTCTGTCCTCTATCAAATGGGCATGGATACGATTATTGATTGGAAAACAGGGCTCATTGCTATTGTTGGGCTCGTCCTTAATTTCGGTTTTAAAAATGTAAGTTCGATGTGGATTGTTTTTGGGGGTGCTGTTTTGGGTTGGATGTTGAGTTATTTGTAATACCAAAATATAGGGATAGCGAATGAATTCGCCATCCCCATATAGTTGTCAAAGAGATTATAAATCTCCTACAAAATAAACTTTAAAAGTTCCTTCTGTAATATTTAATTCTTCATTGTTATTCGATTTGACTTTCCCTTCGAACGAACCCGTAACTTCATAATATATAAAAGGGTAATTTTCGAGTTGTCCATTGTTCGTTACCGAATGGATGGTAATGCTTCCTTCTGGTGAAGTATAAGCTTCTGAACGGTAAATAAATTCATCATCAAAGGGGCTATCTTTTTGATAACCGAATCCAGCAAAAGGAACCGTGTAATTACTATCACTCCATTGATCCCATGTGCCAAAATTATAGGTTTGGTTTTCCATTGCCAATATCTCGGATGGTTCGATATCTCCTTCTGCTATTCCAACAATGTAGAGTTCTAAATCTAAAGGATTCCAAACAGCAGTAGAACTTCTATAAGAATAATTTGCTGTATAATTTTGCTCATCCATCACCCAAGTATCATTGGCTTTAAATTTCACATAATAATCCTTGGTAGGCATGGGTTCTTCAACTATTTGCTCGCATGGTTCACAAACTCCTCCACAATCAATTTCTTCTTCATCTTGATTTAGAATATTGTCAAAACAAGTTGCCGTGGGATCATCATTTGTATCTGTGTCTTCCCCACAACTTGTCAAACAAAAAAGTGCTATACAGAAAAATAACATTCTAGATTTCATTACTTTAAAAATTTTTAGGTTATTAAATTTATATGTCTTCGTCTTATTGATGTTCTAAGTAGAAAATGTGTGATTATTGTTTCAGTATGATTTTGCCCGAAGCTAAAAACTTGCCCTCGGATTCTATCTTATAAAAATAAATGCCTGCCCCTAAATCCCCTTTTTGAAATTGGAAATGGGAGTTATCATAATGCTTTTGAATTAATTTCCTTCCAGAAACATCATATAAGTTGAAATCAATTTCACGATAAGAATCATCCAACTCAAAATTGACGGCATCTACAAAGGGGTTGGGGTAAATTTTTGCAACAGGCTGTTGTCCTAGTGGGCTATATACATTATCAAGAATATCTACCGTTACGAAATTTTCACCAATGGTATGGTAGGTTGTATTTGTGATTATGGGAGCATTATAGTCAAAATAGATGCCGACATTATTTTCTATTACAGTTCCATTTGCCAAATCAGGCATCTGGGAAATTTTGAATTTCACAAAACCATGGGATTCCGGTTCATTTGTAAGGCTATCTACCAACAGAATATCATTAAAAGTGATTTTGACTAATCTATTAATGATTTCAAACTCGTAAGGATGGCTACTCGCTCCCGCCCGAATGGTGGTCAAGTCCAAATCCTCACTGATTTCATCCCTCAACACTACCGTGAAAGCCGTATCCGTACCCGTATTTTGAAAACGGATGAGGTATTCGATATCCTGGTTGGCTTCGATATAGTGTTCATCATCATATCCGTTGGGAAACCCTTGCTTATCATTTGGGTCATAAGAGCTTGTAACTTGGCGGCATTCCGACGAAACAAATGGATCGCCATCATCTTGGGGGAATTGGTTTACAAAACCAAGCCCCAACTGAGATTCGCTTCCACAAGCTTCTACTGCCACACTGGGATTGCTATCTCCCGGATGGCCGATGGCTTGTTCTGCTTCAATCCTAAAAGTACTACCATTAGCAAATACAGAGATGATGGTATCTTTTCCTGATTCAAGTTGAAATGTTCCCTGTTTGAAAACGACCTGATCTTCTATGACTAGAAATTGCCTTTCTGTCTGCATGTCTCCTATACCAATATTCCGAATACGGAACTGAACAGAATCCTGAACACAATTGCCAAACACCCCAATACTAGAACCATCCCAATCATCCGAAAGCGGACCACAAAGCGAATCGGGATAGATATGGGCATCAATACAAAAAGTCCGATCAAAGAATTGCCCTACATTGTCTAAATCACAAGGAAGCTGTACATTCACTTGGAACGAAGCACAATCACCTATTTCAACATTCCCGATCTGGAATGTATAGATATTATTCATATCAGGGCCTTCAAAAGGAATAGCTGCATCCGAAATAAAAAGAGAATCATCCAGACTCAATTCTATGTAGGCATTTTCGGCGGTGATCGTTCCAGAGTTACAATATTGGACAAAATAATTGTTATCAAAACACTCTCTCAATGCCCATGAAGAAACATCTACTTCTAAATAGGGACAATCTGCTGTGATTAGCATGGGAATGTCCAGTGTAGCTGTGTCTATAAGTAACGTGTCTTCAAAATACAGAGGATAACCATTTTCGCAAGATTGGATGTAGGGTGAATTAGGGTTTGCTATTATTACATAATTGCCGGTGTCTACAGGTAGGTTGAAATTCCCGAAGCTATCTGTAATGGTTCTATAAGATGTGGCAGAATTACTAATGGCTTCCACTACAATTCTATTCACTCCTAACTCATCATTAGATAACATACAGTTACTATTGGAATCAAGAAATATTTTCCCTGTTATTAGGTTAGGGATTCTTGCTAAATCCAACACTTTTACATAGCCAGGAGCTCCATTCTCTGCAGTAAAAGGAATTCCAATTGCAAGCCTTTCTCCATTTGAAGCAAAGGAAACTGGAGGTAGAGTATAACCACTATAAGAAGAAAAGGAACCATTGCAGTCAATATCTTGTCTAAACTGCTGCCAATTATCTCCATCCCATTCATACACACGTACATGTCCAGCATCATCTCCGCCACCATCATTATGCAGAGCTGCTATGGCAATACGATTCCCATCCGCAGACAAAGAGACTGAACTCCCTGATTCATCCAATGCCATTTCTCCATCAATATCTTGTCCTAATAGTATCCAATTACTACCATTCCATTCAAAAACCCTTGCATGGCCTGCCTTTTCTCCATTCCCATCATTAAAAGGGGCTCCCGCTGCGATACGATTTCCGTTTTCAGATATAGAAATGGTAGTTCCCAGACGATCCGCTGCTGCTTCACCATACATGTCTTGCCCTAATTGAAGCCAATCATTTCCATTCCATTCATATACCCGTACACAGCCTGAATAACTTCCATTCCCTCCGTGAAAAGGAGAACCTATTACGATTCGATTACCATCAGAGGATAAGGCTACTTGATCTCCTAATCCTTCAAATTCTATTACCCCTCCTATCTGGATCCAATTGCTTCCGTTCCAATCATATATTCTGGTTCTACCAAGACCAAGATTATTATAATCTGCACTAATCGCAACACGGTTTCCATCAGAAGATAAGGATACGGAATTTCCAGAGTTGGTGTCTCCTACTTGAGCGAATATATCCTGCCCTAGTTGTACCCAATTGTTTCCGTTCCATTCATATACCCTAGTTTCTCCATCATTAAAATCATTCCAATGTGCTGGAGCTCCAATGGCAATACGATTTCCATCGGATGATAGAGAAATAGACAAGCCTGAATCGTCATCACTATCTTCTCCTATTAAATCTTGCCCCAATTGAAACCAATCATATCCCATCCATTCATATACTCTTATATATTGAGTACCCTCTTCTCCGGCATGGCCATTGGGTGCACCAACAGCAACACGATTCCCATCGGATGATAGTACTACGGACCATGCAAAGTAATCACCTGCTGTATCTCCTTCTACATGTTGTCCTATTTGTACTTGCCCAAAAACATAAGAACAGCAAAAAAAGAAGGTTGCTAAAAAAATCAATATATTTTTCATCATCAAGCTATATTTTAGGTATCATGATACTTTTAATATTAAGATGATACAAAGATTCGCTTTTAATGTGTTCATCTCAAATACAAGAATAATTATTTATCAATAAAAAAATAATTATATTTGTAGTAAAACATTGATTTGCAATTATTTAATTACAAGTATAATCAATAAAAACTAATATCTTAACGTGAATAATAATCGATTATCTCAAATCTTCCAAGAGTTGACTCCTCTAGAACTCAGGGAATTTGCAAAATACATTCGCTCCTCCTTATTTAACAAACATGAAACTCTCATACTCCTATTTGATTACTTACGAAAACATAAAGGAAAGAGTTGGGATGAAAGGCAGGTTTTCAGGCATTTGTACCCCCACGAAGATTTTAACATAAAAAAACTACACCATGCTAATTCTTTTTTACTCAAACAAGTAGAGAATTATCTGGCTTGGAAAGAATGGACTTCGGATGGTGTGAGTTCAGATCTATACCTACTTAAAGCCTACCGAAAAAAACATCTAGACAAGCCATTTAATAGAGTGCTAAGGCTTATCCAAAATGATTTGAACAAAAATGATCTCCGCAACGATAACTACCATTATTTCCAATATGAATTATTAAAAGAACAGTTTCTACATGAAAGTAAAAGAGGACGGTCAACCCATTTCAATTTGCAAGAGTTGTCTGATGCCCAAGACCATCACTTTATTGCCAATAAACTCAAAACGGCTTGTATCATCCTCTCCCACCAATCTTTGATAAAGAAAAATTATGATTCGGGTATGTTGAATGAGGCATTGGCAAAAATAGAAACGAATCCTAAGTTTTTAAACCTACCTGCAATTGCCTTATACTATTATGCTTTCAAGGCTCTTTCCAATATTAAAGATGAGGAAGCTTTTATTATTTTGAAACAATTAATTGATCAAAAAATAGATTTATTTGATGAGAATGAGCGTCGAGACATCTATATCCTTTCCATTAATTATTGTATCCGCAGGTTAAATTCAGGAGACAAACAATTCATTAGGGAAGCGTTTATTTTATATAGAAAAGGACTCGAAAAACGAGCTTTCATTGAAAACGGGCATTTATCCCGATGGACTTATAACAACATTATTATGATTGGGCTTTTATTAGAAGAATATGATTGGGTCGAAGGATTTATATATGAATACAAAGAACACTTAGAAACAAAAACACGTGAGGACAGCTTCAGTTATAATCTAGCCATATTTTATTACAAGAAAAAAGAATACAAAAAAACCATGCCTATACTCATTCAGACCAAATTTGACGACTTACACCATAGCTTGGGTGCTAAATCTATGTTAGCCAAAATGTATTATGAGTTATCAGAATGGGATGCGTTGGATAGTTTACTAGATAGCTTTAAGATTTATATCTTTCGAAAAAAAGACATTGGCTACCATAAGGACATCTATAATAATTTTATTTCTATTCTTAAAAAACTTACAACCATTCTACCTAACGATAAAGAAGGAATAAAATCAATAAAAGAGGAAATTGAAGAAACAAAAGTTTTAGCTGAAAAAAAATGGTTATTAGAACAAATCAACATGAAATAAAACTTACAATACTCAACCATACATAAATTCCCAGGCGGTTCTGTAGGCTCCTTTCTCTTCTACATAAGTGATGAAATCGTTGTAGAATTTATGTTGACCAATGGTGGCGGAATCACCAATAACGATGAGTTTTTTCTTGGCTCGGGTCATTGCTACGTTCATTCTTCGATGATCGGAAAGAAAGCCGATTTCGCCCTTACTGTTGGAACGAACCAGAGAAATATAAATCACATCCCGTTCTTGTCCTTGGAACGCATCTATGGTATTAATAGAAACGTGTTCTTGTATGCTTTCTGTTTTTTCATCCGATGCAAATCGTTCTTGCATGAATAATACTTGTTCCCTATAAGGGGAAATGATTCCCATTGTTGGAAATTCTTTTCCTTCCAGATGCTCCATTAATTGATAAAGATGTTCTTGTAGGATTTGAAATTCATCGGGATTGCATTTGCTCCCTGATTCGGGGTTCACTTTTTCATCGAAACTACACCCTGCCGTATCTATGAATTCGAGGGCGATATCATTTTCGATGTCCAATTTCCAATGTTCGACGCTTACATCTGCCAACAGTTTATTATCATAAAATTGCTGATTGGAAAAACCCATGATGGTATCGTTCATCCGATATTGGACGTTGAGTAAATTAACTTGTTCGAATTGTTCTATCCCTTTTTCAATCAAGGTTCTCTCCAATCCTTTTTTAGCAGCTTGAACAGATTTTACGGTAGGAGGCAACTGATACGGATCTCCTGCTAAGATAATTTTACTGGCTCTTGAAATGGGAATCCAAGTAGCGGGTTCGAGGGCTTGGGCTGCTTCGTCTATGACTACGGTTTTAAATTCGAAATCGTCTAAAACAGAATGGACAGAATTGATGAGGGTGCAAGCCACTACATCGGCAGAAGAAACGATCTGTTCTATGAGGCGTTGCTCTAATTGTCTTGCCCAAGCCGAAAGCTCGCCCGCTTCTTTGAATAATTCGCCTCGTTCTCGTCGGGCATTCGAGTCGAAAGTTCTTTTGAATTTCTTCGCTTTACGCCTGGCTTCGGCGGCCTGTATTCTTATTTTTTTGATATTCTTACTTTCCGGATGCTCCGCTATTCGCCCCTCCAAGGTATGTTTGATTAAATCATCATCGACTCTTGAAATATTTCCGATTCGAACAACTGTTAATTCTTCTTGGGATAATTTTTCGGTTAATAAATCTACCGCTGCATTGCTCGGAGCCGTCACTAAAATTGTATTTTGATGTTGGGATATATATTTTATAGCTTGTACCAAGGTGGTTGTTTTACCGGTGCCCGGAGGGCCATGAATAATCGCCACTTCATAGGCCGATTCTATTGCATTGATAGCATCGTTTTGAGATTTATTCAAACTAGGAATAGTTATGGGATGATTTATTTTTCTGAATTGGGGTTCTTTTTTTCCATAAAATATATCTCTTATTTCTGCTAGGCGATCGCCTTTGGCTTTGAGCACTCTTTCTAAGGCCTTTTCCATTTCGAGATAGGTCCTTTCATCAAAAAGTAAATCAATACCGATACCGTGTTTGTTGATCCACTCCGGTAAATCTTTTGAACTCAGAATAATTTTCATCTTATTTCTATTGATGAATTTGATGACTCCGGCTTGTTCTACGGTTTCTTTTCCTTCCCGCTCCAAAAATAAATTGACGGGCATACCTGCCCTGAATTGATGCGGCTCATTTAAGTTGGCGGTTCGTTCTCCGACTATAAACGCTCTCTCCCCATAGGTATAACCTGTTTTATTGATGACGAAGGGATGCCAACACAATCCTTTTTCTTTCTTTTTTTTGAGAGGAAGGGATTGGACAAATTTCTTGAATTGAATAAAATCTTCTTCCTTTTCTATTTTTAAAACTTCTATGAGTTCTTTTATTTTTTCTAGATGTTCTTTTGCCATGTGGCGAAGTTATGTTTTTTCGGAATACTTCCGAAATTTTAATTTAAATCAAAAAAATAAGTTGATAGCAGAATAGTCCATTAGACCATAGCTTGATTATGTTTTTATTTATTAGACTTTATTTTAACATATTACTTATGCAACAAAAAAGAAAATCCTTGCATCTTAATTATTGAAAGAAAAACTACCGATTCGTCTTCAACCATTTCCTACCTGAAATTATTGGTTTTGGAATAACTCATTTATTCAATTTTTAAAAAAATTATTATGAAAAGCAGAATCGTTTTTTTTATTCTCATCGTATTGGTCGGTGGATTTTTTAGTGGAAAATATTTTTTCTCAAATTCTTCGGAACATTGCAAACATCACCAAAGTGATGCAGTTAAAGCAAAATTCATGTCTGACAAGGAAGAGAAGGCTGCTAAAAAATGTGTATTCAATACAGTGATGGGTGTTGTAGAATTGGACACGAATTTAATTCATGCTCCTAGCAAAAAAATAATGACTTCTTTGGAAGAAGGGTTGGATTGGATCAAGGAAGCACAACACAAAGATGGTGGCTGGGGTGCTGGTTCTCATCAATACCAAAATATACGCGACCCTCATGCTGTAGAACCCGATCCTGCTACTACGGCAATGGTGGCGATGGCTCTTCTTCGAACGGGTACTACTTTGGAAAAAGGAGAAATGAAAGAAGCACTTGGCAATGCTACCGAATTTCTTTTAGTTTCTGTAGAAAATTCAAAAGATGATGGTTCTAATATTACGGATTTAACCAACACGCAAATCCAATCGAAGTTGGGAAAAAATATTGATATGATTTTAACGAGTCAATATTTTTCTAATTTATTGCATAAAATTAATGAGCAGGAAAAAATATATTCCCGTGTTTTTGATGCTCTTGATAAATGCATTAAAAAAATAGAAAAAAACCAAGCCGAAAATGGAAGTTTCAAAGGAGCGGGATGGGCTGGTGTTTTACAATCTGCCTTTGCTAACAATGCATTGGAATCTGCTCAAATGAATGGTGTAGATGTAGACGACGTTGTATTGAATAAATCGAGAGAATATCAAAAAGGGAATTATAATGTAGCAACAGGTGCTTCCGATTCTAAGGATGGTGCCGGTGTTGTGCTTTATTCTGTTTCGGGTTCGACTCGTGCCAGTGCAAAGGAAGCACGCAAAGCCAAATCTTTTTTTGATAAAGCAAAAGAGGAAGGAAAAATCGAACAGGAAGAAGAATTGAATTATGATAATTTAGTAAAGGCTGGAATGGAAGAGGATCAAGCTTTGAAAAATTATTCTTCTTATGAGGTATATCAATCTGCGAAATTAAAAGCACAGGACAAAAATGTAACAGTCGGTTTTGGAAATAATGGTGGTGAAGAATTTTTGAGCTTTTTGCAAACGGGAGAATCCATGATCATTAACCAGGATCTGGAATGGAAAAAATGGTTTGATAATACATCGACTCAATTGGTTTCTATTCAAAATAATGATGGAAGTTGGAATGGTCATCATTGTATTACGAGTCCGGTTTTTTGTACGGCGACTTGCTTGTTGGTTTTATCAGTCAATAATGATATTGAACAGTTGGTGGCAATGGGTGAGGATTCTAAAACGATGAAGAATTAATTTTTATTTTGTAGATGTTAGATGACGAGATACTAGAGATTCCCTAGTATCTCGTTTAACATTACCCTCCAACTGTTCTTTTACTTTTTCCCGATGAAAAAGTAACAAAAAATCCTTGCTGTAAATTGTTCTTTACGCTCCAAAAGCTTGAAAACCCTAAACAAAATAAACTCGCTTTAATTGCATTTTTCATACCTCACCTCAGTTACTGTTTCACATATGCTCCTTAGTAAACATTAGTTTATGCTCGGACAGTATTTTGCTTTATACGGATTTTGCTACGCTTTTTGCACTAAACAATTTAAGGCAATAATGAATGAATGGGATTATTTTTTCCTAGTACCTCGTTTATTTTTTCTACGAATTTTTCTTTTTCATCAATATGCATTAAAATGGTTGTTCCTTTTTTCTTGAGTCCGTAAGCTCCTGTTAATGTAATTTCGTTTTTCAAGTCGATTTTTATATTGTGCGTTTCTAGCATTTCGACCAAAGCTAATTTAATTATGTCCTTTTTATTTTTAGGTTCTTTTTTATACAATTCAATATTTTGAATATTTTCAAAATTAATTCCACCATCACCAAACAAACCATATTTTATCTTTATACCACCCTCACCTAGATCAACATAACGTTTGGTACAAGATTTAATATGTGCAACAATTTGAAAAGTTGCATAAAGGCTTGCTATCGTTAAAATCCAAGCAGCTGTTACACTCCATTGGGCTAAAAGAATATGAACAGCGAACGCTTCTACAAGTAAGATCAAAACCAATGCCCCTAATACAGTTGGCAATCCATTTTTTTGGTGATACGTGAATTCATTTTCTTTGACTTCTACTTTTTTCCAATGCCATAATCCGTAATATAAAAACCCTATTTCTGAGGCTAGTAATTTAGCAGGAAGATTATCTCCTATGGTTTCTTTTACTGCCAAATGAATAGCTCCCCAAGCATCCTCATTGTTGGAATCAAATTTATTTTTGATTTGATAGGCTTTATAAGCAACCATTGAAAAAACACCTATTTCCAGCAAGGGCAAAATTATGTCTTTGACATAACTTAATTCAGGTACGATGTTATGGGGCAATACAAAAGAAACGATGATGGTTCCAATTAGAAACACAGAAAAAACAGAGACTCTTGGAATATTTTTCTTGCGGATTAATAAGAAATATAAAAATGGTGCCGTAACCATCAAATCCACAACCAGAGCCACTACTAATTCGGGATTATCCGACAAATATCCTCCTAGGGACAAAAATATAGCTAATGAAAATATAAGAAGGGGTATGCTAAAAATTAAGGCTTTTTCTTTGAGTCTTATTGTTTCATTCATAATCATATCAAATTTATTTCCTTTTATTTTTTATACGTTGTTTTCAATAAAAAGATGCTTCTAAAAATAAAAAAATGCTTTGGAAAATCCAAAGCATTTGTCATTATTCAATAATACAACATTCAACCAATTATATTTCTATGCTTAACCACAAAAACCCTTGATCAATTCTATAAATCTTCAGTCTAGCAATTTTTCATTTTTAAAAAGCACAAAGACAAGACTTTAAAATTCTACTATAAAGCCTAATGATGGAGTAATCAATCTGCTTTCATTATTCAATATTAATGGAATGGCATTTGAGCCATCTAAGGACAACGGTTGCCCATCGGTCGTCAACCAATCGGAACCATCTTCAGTACGCTGAAACGTAAAATTAGGCGCTGCCGTTTGTTTCATATTAAAAGCATTCGTTACATCTAGGTATAAATCGAAAGTTACTTTTTTGAAATTCCATTTTTTATCTATTCGGATATCTACTTGATTAAACGATGGTAATTGTTCTTGGTTTAATTGAGAATAATCCAAAACACCCGATCCCGTCAGTGCATAATTTAATTGAGATGCTTCCATATCATACGGTGTGTAAGGTGCTCCTGCTGCGAAACGATATTTTGCTCCAATCTCCCAATTCTTTTTAAACTTATATCCAAGGTTCAAGGAAATGAGATGTCCATAATCCCAAGCAGAAGAAATATATTTTGAATTGTCTAATCCGGTGAATTCACTTTTATAGGCCGTATAAGAAAATACAGCAAAAATATTTTTGGTTAATTTTTGTTGAGCAAAAAACTCTAACCCATAGGTTCTTCCTTTTCCAACACTTGCAACATCTTCTACCCCAATCGCTCCAAAATCTCCGCCTTGATTGGCCAAAGAAACACCAGTGGCAACAGAGACGGGATAGTTATTATAATTTTTATAAAATCCTTCTAAGGTAAACCTCAAACTTGGATTCGGAATAAATTCTGTTCCTACTACACAATGAAACGATTGAATATATTTATTGCCTTTATTGACAAAATTTCCGGCTTCATCCTGATAACCTAAAATGGTATAAATTGGTAATTTATAATACACACCTGAAGAAGCATTCAATCGCCATTTATTATTGACCTGAAATCCCACCCCCAAACGATATGAAATCGTATTCAAAGGATTCATGCCTTTATTTGTGAAGGTGTTCATATCGGTTCTTAAGCCCAACGAAACATTAAATTTTTCATTGAAGAATTTTCTGGAAACTTGTCCAAAAAAACCCATTCTTGTAAAATCAATGGCAGAATTAAAATCCAAAATAATTTCAGGCTGTATAATTTGTCCAGAAGCAGGATCAATAATTTCTTCTGTTAATTTATTATAATAATCATTGTTGTATTTTACATATTGGAAAGAGCCACCATAAGAATATTTCCATTTATTATTGTAGCGGGTCATCTCTACTCGTAATTTATTTTCTATTTCTTGAGACTCGGATTTTAATGTTCTGAAATCTTCATTGCCATCGTTTCCATCTGCGAATTTATCCAAATTATTTTCGAACATATTCCGACTCAACGCTACATTCAAAAAACCGCCATCGACTAAATGCTTCAAAGAAACACCTGTAGTATATGACCATTGGTTGATAATTGGATTACTTCTAATAATATATTCTTTATCCGGGTCGGTATTTTTAGGCACGGCAAAAGAAAAATCATCCAAAGAACCTAAGCCTATAAAATTAAGCGAGGTCTTATTATTTATCTTATAATTGACTTTATACTGAAAATCCCAATAATTGGGTCGAATGGGTAAATCTATGGCTTGGAATAAAAATTCTAAATAGGATCTTCTGGCAGATGCCAAGTACGTTATTTTTTCTCCAATAGGGCCTTCCAATGTTAAAGCCGCTTCGGTAGAAGAGACTCTAAAATTCCCTTGAAATTTATCCGGATTACCCGTTCTTTGATCAAATTGAAAAACACTCGACAGAGCGTTATCATAACGAGCATGCATGCTACTTGTACTAAGCGTTACGCCTTCAATAAAAGAAACATTAAGCATACCCTGAGGACCTCCTGCGCTTCCTTGTGTCGAAAAATGATTAATGTTCGGCACCTCTATCCCATCCAAATAATAGACATTTTCATTCGGTGCTCCTCCTCTTATAATAATATCATTACGAAAACCACCCACACCTATTGCCCCGGCTACCCCTGGTAAGGATTGGACAACTCTAGAGATATCGAAATTACCCCCGGGATTCGCTTTTATTTCTTCCGTAGATAATCGTTGTATAGAATTCGGGTTTTCTGCAGTCGTGATAGAAATAGACCTATTCGTTGTTACTACGGCCCCTTCAATTTCTATGGTTTCTTCCTCCATTTTGAAATTTATGATATTATCATTCCCGGATGTAATTACAATATTATATAAGGTCAACGTTTTATATCCGACATAAGAAGCCGTTACATTGTAACTTCCTACCGGTATGCCTTCTACCCTATAGGAACCATCTATTTCCGTAATCGTTCCTAAATCGGTTTCCTCTATGGATACCGTTGCTCCAATCAAAGGTTCTTGGGTATTTTGATCGATAATATTTCCAGAAATAGCTCCTGTATTTTGAGCCACCATAAATATATTCCAAAGTAGGAATAGTGATGTTGAGAATATTTTTTCCATAGTTTATAGTATCACTTAAAACATGGAAACAGTTCGTTTTTTATTGTGTTTTCGATTTTCAATTTTATTTATTGAATCAGACTTATTATTTAATAATCAAAAAAGGAGTAGACACGTCTGTATCTACTCCTACATTTCATTTCTGAATAATATGAGATGGTAAAAACCAATCTCATCTATTAAGATTAAGTATTATTAAGATTCTGCGATCTTTTCGTTTTTCTCATTATACGTATCCTTCACATTTTCCTTGATCCAAACCAAACAATCTTTAAAGCTGTCAAAAATTTGATTTTCAGGAATCAGATCCGGAACAATGTCAATCCTTTCTAACATGTAACGAGGCTGTTTCATGGTATTGACCAATAAAACTTTTATATCTTTTTTGCTCAAATCAATTAAAATATCCTCCATGGCATAGAGTCCGGATTGATCCATATATGGAACACGCCCCATTCGTATCACAACTGTTGATGCCGTGCTTGGAATTTGTTGTGCCAAACGCTGGAAATCATTGGTTGATCCAAAGAACAAAGGTCCTTTAATGTGTTTGATAAATACTTCCTGTGTCAAGTTTTTAGGAAAGTCTATCTCATCCGGCCAAGCCTTTTCTTCTGCGAGTGGTTTCACATCAGAACGTTGTGCCGTTAAATCTCCGATTTTCTTCATGAACATCAAGGAAGCGATAACCAAACCGATACCTACAGCATATACCAAATTCCAAATAGATGAAAGAACCAATACGATCAACATGATGATAACCTCGGGTCTTGGCATGTGAGGGATGGCTTTCAAACCTTTGTAATCCATTACACCTATACCTACCGTTATCAAAATACCAGCAAGAACTGCTGCTGGTATTTTTGATGCGACAGGTCCTAGAGCCAAAAGAATTACAAGCAACAAAATACCTGCTATCATACCAGACAAGCGAGTCTTACCACCCGCATTGATATTCACTACCGTTCTGATGGTCGCACCTGCACCAGGGATACCTCCAAAGATCGCAGCAATACTATTACCAATACCTTGCCCCACCAATTCTTTGTTGGGTTTGTGTTGGGTCTTGGTCATGTTATCCGCCACGACCGATGTGAGCAATGAATCGATCGCCCCTAGGAATGCCAGCATCAGAGCTGTAAATATATAGGGTGATATGGCTTCAAAACTAAACATGGTGAATATCCGCATATCGGGTACTGGTAAACCACTTGGAATGGCTTCGATGGGTCGATAATCCAAACCGAAACCCACTGCCACTCCCGAGACGACAAATAATGCGACCAAGGTACTCGGTATGGAAGTGGTTATCCGTTTAAATCCATAAATAATAAATATGGTGGCAAGTGCCAAAATGAGTTCCAGCCAATTGATGTTGCTTAAAGCTCTCGGCATTATCTTTAATGAACCCAATACACCTGAAGCTTCTTTACCCGCCAAGGTTTGAGATTCTTTTAAAATTTGTGCGGGCGTAATTTCATTTGCTCTTGAAATCGTTTCTTTAAAATCTTCCAAAACCAATAAGCCTTCGCCCGCTTCTTCTTTCAGAATATTGGTCAGGATAATTTCTTCTGCTTTTGGTTTAAATTTATTGACGTATTCCATATCTTCCTTCGGATAATATCCGACTGCCGGAAGAATTTGGGTGACTAGTATAATGACCCCAATGGCGGTCATGAATCC
>JAHDDR010000255.1 GCA_020629255.1 Saprospiraceae bacterium
CCCCCAACCCTCAGAGCCGAAATCTGATATTCTATCCAGTTGAACTATGCGGCCGGAATGAGGTACAAAATTACAACCAATCTTTTAATTAATAAAGTTCCGAGAGAGAAAGTTAATTCTAGTTTGATAGCTGAAATAGAAACTGTACCTTAGAAATGCAATTTGATTTTTAAGATAAATACAAAACTATGCAGCGGATACCATCGGTCTATGTTGCACCCAGTACCATACAGGGGCGAGGGGTTTTTACATCAGCAGATATTGAAAAGGGTTCTTTGATAGAAATTTGCCCAGCTATTATTATTCCTGAACAAGAAGTAGACATCATTCATTCTACCATTCTTCACGATTATTACTATTATTGGGGAGAAGATGAAAAACAAGCAGCCATTGTACTCGGGTTCGGTTCTATTTACAACCATTCATTTACACCCAATGCCGAAGTCATTCCTTATTATGATGAATGCCAATTTTCATACTATGCTACCTGTAAGATTTTGGCAGGGGAGGAAATTACCGTTAATTATAATGGTGATGATGAACAAAATGATGCCCTATTGTGGTTTCATGATAATGGGAACAAACGTAAATGACCCGTATTCGATACAATGACATTAGAGGAATTCAAAGACATACAACCTACCATACCTAAACTACCGGGCGTTTATCGTTTTTTGGATGATGAAGGAACCGTTCTCTATGTTGGCAAAGCGAAAGTGCTGAGGAATCGGGTTTCCAATTATTTTTCGAAACATGGCGACGGACGAGCAAAGGTCAAGACACTGGTAAAAAATGCCTCTAAAATCGAATTTACTATTGTCGATACAGAACAGGATGCCCTCCTTCTAGAATGTACCCTCATCAAAAAATACCAGCCCCGCTACAATGTCATGTTGAAGGACGGTCGTTCTTATACCTATATCTGCATTAAGAAAGAACGGTTTCCGAGGGTCTTTCTTACTCGGAAAGTCATTAAGGATAGTTCGACCTATTTCGGACCTTACACCTCTAAATGGAGAATCGAAATCATTGCCGATTTAATTCGAAAATTATTCAAAATCCGTACTTGTAATTTTAATTTATCCGAGGAGAATATCAAAAAAGGAAAGTTTAAAGTTTGTTTGGAGTACCACATCAAAAATTGTGAAGGCCCCTGCGAAGGGTTGGAAACAGAAGAACAATACAACGAAAAAATCAATCAGATAAAAAATATGTTGCGGGGGCATTTTGGAGAAGTGAAAAAACACCTCAAAGAAAAAATGCAGCGGTATGCGGAAAAACTAGAATATGAAAAAGCACAAGACATCAAAAATAAATTATCTGCGTTTGAAGATTATCAAGGTAAGTCGACCGTAGTGAGTACCACCATTCGGGATGTTGATGTTTTCTCCATGACTAAAGATGAGAAAATGGCCTATGTCAATTATCTCAAAGTAGTGAATGGAGCCATTATCAATATCTTTACGCAAGAGATGACCTTGAATTTGGATGATGAAGACGATGCCGACTTACTTTCATTGGTCATTCCCGAATTGAGGGAAAAATTTAATTCCATCGCTCCAGAAATCATTGCCAACATGGAAGTGCCTTTGCTCGAAAAAGACATCACCCTAACGCTTCCGAAAATAGGAGACAAAAAAAAGCTGTTGGACTTATCCACCAAAAATGTATTGTATTATAAAAATCAAAAACAAAAGGAAGAAGCATCCAAAATAAAAAAACAAACGTCGGCCGAACGAATCCTCACTACCCTGAAAGAAGATCTGCAAATGGATCGGTTGCCCCTCCATTTGGAATGTTTTGATAATTCGAATTTACAAGGAAGCCATCCAGTCGCGAGTTGTGTCGTGTTCAAGAATGCCAAACCCGCAAAAAAAGAATATCGACATTATAATATCAAAACGGTAGAAGGACCCGATGACTTCGCTTCGATGGAGGAAATCGTATATCGAAGATATTCACGTTTGTTGAGAGAAGGAAAAGATTTGCCCCAACTCATTATTATTGATGGCGGAAAAGGGCAACTCTCTTCTGCTATGAAAAGCATCCACGCCTTGGGCATAGAAAATCGAATTACTGTGGTGGGTATTGCCAAAAAACTAGAAGAAATATTTTTTCCGAACGATTCCGTCCCCTTGCACATCAATAAAAAATCAGAGTCCTTGAAATTGATACAACATGCAAGGAACGAAGCCCATCGATTTGCCATTAATTTCCATCGGAACCAACGTTCCAAGAATTTTATTCAAACTCGATTGGTAGAGATTCCGGGAGTGGGAAAAAAAACCGCTAAAAAATTATTGTCCCATTTCAAATCCGTACAAAAAGTACAAGAAGCAAGCCTAGAAGAAATTGAAGATGTTGTAGGTAAAGCCATCGCTAAAAAAGTTGCCCTAGGCTTAGAAATGATTAAAAAGGATTCGAATTGAAAAAATAAAATTAGAATTGTAACCTATTTCCATTTAATCACGTCTTTTTATATATTGGTCGAAATAAAGGTGAACTCGAACAAGACTCACTTTGTTTTTTAAGCAAAGGATTATACTTTGCCAAAAATTCCCTTAGAACTCGTTAAAATTTAGTTCTTATTATGGACTATATTAAATTTTAATGAGTTCTTGTATTCATTCCGAAAACAGATAGCGTATTTGATACATGAAAGATAAAACCGTTACAGGAATATTAGCCCTTTTTTTAGGCCACCTTGGGGTTCATCGATTTTATTTGGGTCAACATGGTTTGGGCATTTTGTATATTTTTCTCACAATATGTACTTGTGGCATGTTTGCACTAATGGGTATTATAGATGGTATTATCTTTCTGTTGATGGAACAACGCCAATTTGATCTCAAATACAATCCTGAAAAATTACATCAAGAAATATTAACGGAAGTAAAAAAGCAACAAACATACGCACAAACGGCTCCCAAGAAAAAACCAAAACCTGAATCTGATCCCCGACATGCCTACGAACCCGATCCGGCAGTATTGAGACGACAAGCCGTAAAGCGAAAAATAAAAAAGGAAAATCCTCATAAGATTTCCGGGGTAAGGAAATTCAGACAATACGATTTTGTAGGTGCCAAAGAAGATTTCATGAAAGCATTGGAAATCTCGGAAGCAGACATTGCTGTGCATTTCAATTTGGCCTGCTGCTATTCTATGGAAGAAAAGATAGAAAAATCGTTGGGGCATTTAAGTCGATCGGTAGCCTTGGGTTTCAAGGATTTTAATAAAATTCATCAGCACGATTCTTTGGCATTCGTAAGGGCTCATGATGAATTCGATGATTTTGTAAAAAACAAATATCGTTGGGAA
>JAHDDR010000075.1:0-15784 GCA_020629255.1 Saprospiraceae bacterium
GAAGAGTCTAAATACTTCTTCGCCAAAAAGACCAAGCAAATTTATGAGGAAGTTATACAAGCTGCAATTGAGGCAAACGACATAGAAAAAGCCTACCAATTTTCACAGTCAAGTCGAAGCATGATTCTTTTACAACAAGTACAAGAAAAAAATGCCATGCAAGCCAGTGCCGTTCCCGACAGTATTATCATTTTCGGAAATGAAACTAAAAACAAAATCAATGAATTATTGAAAAAACGAGAGGAGGTCATTCTTGATGATAAAAAAGAAATGATAACAGAGTTGGATGACGCTATTTTTCTTCAGAAAAAAAATTATGATTCTTGGGCAAAATCATTAGAAAAAAAATACCCTTCTTATTATGAATTAAAATATGAATTACCACAGATACCATTACAGGAATTACAAAAGCATCTCAAAAAAAATAAATCTACACTCATTGAATATTTCCTAGGAGAAAACCAATTATACACCTTTATCATAGACGAAGAAGAAATACAAGTAGATGTTCAAGAAACGGACAACACCCTACTCCATAACATTGCCACTCTTTCTAATTTACTGCAAAACCTAAAACAAGATTATTCTTCTTTTGAAAAATATCACACAGCAGCATTTGATATCTTCAATAAAATCTTATCCACTCCTATCAAAAATAGTTGGATAAAAAATAAAAATCTCATCATTATTCCAGATGAAGAATTGAACCTCATCCCTTTCGATGCCTTAATTTCCGAAGCACATTCTCCTGAAAACAAGAAAATCGCTTATCATCAATTAAAATATTTATTGCATGATTACAATATCACTTATCACTATTCCAGCAATTTATTAACGAAGAAAAACAAGAAAAAAAATCCCATTCGTTTTCTAGGAATTGCTCCTTCTTTTTCCAACCTCGAAATTCGTCCACTTACAAATAATGAAACCGAGATTCATTCGATTAATGAATTATACAAGGGTAAAATTCTAACAGGGTTTTCTGCTACCCATCAATCTTTAATGGAAAATATCAAGAACCAAAGCATCGTACATTTTGCCACCCATGCTATTTTTAACGATGAGATTCCATTGGATAGTCGGATTGAATTGGCTGATACTTCTCTTTATATTTACGAAATATTTTCCATGCCACATCAATTACAAATGGCAGTGATGAGTGCATGTCAGACAGCTTCGGGCAAAAGGAGAAAAGGAGAAGGCGTCATTAGTTTATCGCGGGCATTTATACAATCGGGTTGCCCTAGTGTAGTGGCAAGCCTTTGGGATGTTTCGGATCAAAAAGCAGAAACCTTATTAAAAAATTTCCACGAAAATTTAATTGTAAATAAATTAAGAAAAGATGAAGCCCTAGCCATTGCTAAACGAAAATATTTAGAAGAATCCATCACTAAAAATACGCATCCTTTTTTCTGGGCGGGGTTCATTCAAATTGGTGATATAGCACCTTTACATCAAGGAAGCAGTTTCCCGTTTTATTTTATTTTGATTCCTTTAGGAATTATTTTTCTGGTCGGAATTTATTTTTTAGGGATGAGGAAATAAATCAGTTTAATTTTTCGAAAAAGCCGGTATCTCTATTTTTTCGGACATTATCCCAGGGAAAACATTTTCCATTCATGGCAACAAAAACTCCCGGCTGATTCATTTGTGCATAAGCCAGGGCTGAACCCAAATTAAAAAATCCATCAGAAGACGTACCGAAGGCGTACGGAACCATAGCTCCAAACAGCACGATGGTTTTCCCCTCAATATTTGCTTCATGCAAAGCTCTAGCCGTATCGACCATGGTATCTGTACCATGCGTTATCAGAATATTTTCTGACTTACATCTCCTACAATTATGAATGATGATATCCCGATCCTCCGGAGTCATTTCAAGGCTATCCACCATCATTAAAGTTTTGATATCGACGTTTACTGTACAACGTCCCCGCTCCAACATATCTTGCAAATGTGTATCCTTGAAATATAATTCACCTGTAATATAATTATATTCCTTATCGAAGGTTCCTCCGGTAATGTATATCTGAATCATCTTTGTTTTAAATATTCTGCTAGGAAAATCACACTTAAAATAATCAAAATAAAAATCATAACGGCAAACAAAACTTTAAAAGGAGAAATCGGTTTTTTACCGCCTACTTTTCCGGTTTGTCCATTAATGGTAAAATGATACAATTTATTCTGGTACCGATAGGAGCTAATCCAAACCGGCAAAATAATATGCTTGAATGTTTTCAGGTATTTTTTGGATTGTATATGTAATCCACGTTGTTCATCTCCACCCAATTGTATGGAACACAGATCCCGCAACCGACGATCCATGATACGATCCGCTTTTTTAAATCCTTCATCCACTTCAATATCATAAATTTCTCCTTCCCAACCCAACATGAGTTTCGGATCGAAATTTACCACCTCACCCAATTTATACGGAAACATCCGATCAATATCCTTTTGTTGCAAACCGTGGGATGCCACGACCAAAACATCATCAAAAAAATGCCTTAGATTTCCCGATTTATTTTGCCAACGTGTTTTTTGTACCTGCTGCATTTGCCACTGCCCATTTACCCGGACTTTTTGGGTTTCATAATAATGATACCCCGCCTGCCCCGACCATTGGGAATCCGTCATGGCATCGTAGGTCCAGAAAGGAATATAAATACCATGCAAATCATCCATCACTGCCAAGCGTTTCAATTTGGTAGGATGGAACCAACCTTTCTTGATCCACTTTTCGAATCGTTCTTCGGCAATTCTTCTAGAAACTTGGAAAGGAATTATTCCGGCTGGTTTGATATATTGGTGATCGAAAGCTTCGACATTTACATTGTGAGAACCACAAAAACCACACTTCACTTTTACCTTGTCGCTCTCTACCATGAACTTAGAACCACAACCCTCACAATCGAACACCTTCTTACCCAAATCTTCCACATCTTGTTTGGGTGCAGCAAGAACCGCCTCATCCAAAGGGTTTTCGATAAGCTGATCATTGGCTCGACTATAATCTTCCGCATAACCGCAATAGCCACAAGAGATTTTTTTCTTCTCTGCGGAATACGCCAACTTCCCCCCACAACCTGGGCAAGGATAGCTGTATGCTTTCTCAATCATCTCATTATTGTCGAAATCGAACACGGCTCTTAATTTTTGCTCAAAATAAGATAATTATTATGATTATTTATGACGACCCGATAGAATTATCTTGCAGCAATTCACTTTCTGAGTATCCCCATAACTTTTCATAAATTCAGATAAAGATGGTACCTTGTTCGAAGGGAGACATAATATCTTGCAGATTGTCACCGTTTAATTTTCCAATACTTAAACCAACCATTATGATCCATTCTAAGTCTTTTTTAATATTAATATTGTCTTTAGTTCTTTTACTCCCCTCTTGTGTTAGCAAGAAAAAATTCCAAACCTCCCAAGTAGAATTGAAAAGAAAATTGAAAGATTCAGAATATGAATTAGGCAAAGCAGGAAAGGAAATCAATAAATACATGGAGCGGCTCAACGATTGTGAAAAGGAGAAAGCCCAAGAAATAGAAAGGCTGAATGGTACGGTGAAAACCTTGGAAAGTAATCTGTCATTAAGGGAAGAGCAAATCAACGATTTGAAGGATCAGATACAAGATATTCGGAAACAAAGGGATGTTACTGTTACACACATTGATGATTTGACGGAGTTGAATCAATCCGCCAATGCAAACATCAAGGAGACGTTGACACAGTTGGAAAATAAAGATAAATACATCCATCTTTTACAAGCAGCCAAATCCAGAACCGACTCTATTAACCTTGCCCTTGCCGTGAATTTGAAAAGTGTTTTGAAGCAAGGCATCGAAGATTCGGATGTGGAAGTAAAAGTAGACAAGACGGTGGTTTTTGTCAACCTCTCTGATAAAATGTTATACACAAGTGGTAGTTATACCATTACGAACCGAGCCCACGAAGTACTTGGAAAAATTGCAAAAATCGTTCAATCCCGTCCAGATTTGGAAGTCATGATTGAAGGTTATACAGACAACGTTGCCATCAGCAATTCTTGTACAAAAGATAATTGGGATTTGAGTGTATTAAGAGCTACTTCTGTGGCACGTGCTTTACAGACCAATCATGGTGTGGATCCCAATCGTCTGATAGCTGCCGGACGGGGAGAATACAATACTCTTGCTTCGAATAGCACACCCGAAGGTCGCCAAATGAATCGGAGAACTCGGATAATTATTCTCCCTAAGTTGGATCAGTTTTATGATTTGTTGGATCCGAAGAAGGTGCCGAAGTAAAAAAACATTCCTTATTAATTTAAATCGGACTAACAAGTTAATGCTAGCCCGATTTAATATTTATCCTTCTAAAAATTTACTTATACATTAACTCTTTATAAAGTAAACGATTAGAGTAATAAGACCAGCTGTAATAGCTAGACCACCCAATGCCCATAAAAGCAAAGCTAGAAAATTACCACCAGAAAGAAGTAACAACGCTAAAGCCAACAATAGGATACCTCCTCCTATTAAACCCAAAGAAATCCACAACAACCCTTTTCCAGATTTAGCTTTTTTACCTTTAGCTACTCTTTTAGCGTTTTTCTTTTCTAACTTAGCATTTCTTTTCTCTAGAAATTTAGTAAGTCGATCAGCAATTTTTTCAAAACGTTGTTGTTTCCGTTGTTGTTTTTTTGTTAATGCTTCAGGCTTAGCTGTAACATCAAAAGCTTCGACTGTTGCTTCATGGTTAACATCAGAACCATCCGATACAATTGCATAATTTGTGTTGAACGCAAACACAACTAGAAAACATAATAAAATGTACTTCAAGTTTTTCATAAATGTTGAATTTTAAATTATAATAAAATGATTAAAATAAACAAGGTTATTAAACATAAGGACAGACATTAACTTTCCAACAATATGAAAAGATAGTAAATGAAATCCTAATGTGATGTATGGAATAATTTATTTGGGTACAATAATCAGGGTCACTAAACTTTTATGGGTTCTAACTATTAATTGTAAATGTATATTAAATTATTCAATTTCAAAATTTTTTTTAAAAAAATTTTCATTGAGAAATATGCCCTCTTATTCTTGACATAGACATAATAAAGTATATAACATAAACTATAAACGTTTATTAGAAACAATCATTTCCGAAATATCAACGACCATTACATGATCTTGCTTATCTTTTGCTTTTACTCCGTCGAACATCATCGTAATACAGAAGGGACAATTGGCAACTATCACTTCCGCTCCGGTTTCTAGTGCCTCCTCTACCCTTTCCACATTGATACGCTTATCGCCGGGTTCATCTTCTTTGAACATTTGTGAACCACCGGCACCACAACAAAGGCCATTCGTTTTGGAACGCTTGAGTTCCACCAAATGGTTATCCAAGGTTTGGAGGATTTCCCTCGGAGCTTCATAAACGCCATTTACCCGACCTAAATAACAAGAATCATGATAGGTGATTCGTTTACCTTGAAAAGCCGAACCACCTTTCATCACCAACCGACCTTCCTTGATCAGATCATTGATGAATTGGGTATGATGAATCACATCATAATTACCCCCCAATGCCGGATATTCATTTTTCAAGGTATTGAAACAATGTGGGCAAGCCGTCACTATCCGTTTCACCTTATACATGTTCAAGGTTTCGATATTCTGCAATGCCATCATTTGGAAAACGAATTCATTTCCTGCTCTTCTGGCGGGATCACCCGTACAATTTTCCTCCTGCCCTAAAATAGCAAAAGAAATTTTTGCTTCGTTCATGATTTTTGCAAAAGCAACGGCTACCTTTTGTGCCCTTGCATCAAAACTTCCGGCACAGCCCACCCAATATAGTACTTCGGGTTCTACTCCTTGTGCTGCCAATTCTGACATGATCGGTATCTGAAGTTTATTATCTGACATGTTCCTTTTATTTTGATTTGATGTTGAACATCAAATAGCTTTCTAAATTTAATTATGATTTTGAATCTTCTATGGCATCGGTTGCCCATTTGTCCCTTGCATCTGTTACTTGCCAGGGAGAACCACCGTTCTCGATACTGGTAAACATCGGCACCCAATCTCCCGGGCCGGCAGATTCTGTCAAGATTTCATATCGACGTAATTTTAAAATCGGATCGACGGGAGAAATCATAACAGGACAAGCTTCTACACAGGCATTGCAAGTGGTACATGCGTGGAGTTCTTCACGAGATATATAATCGAATAAAGATTTACCATCATCGTAGTTATGCTTCATTTGTTCACCAGCATCTATATGGCGCCCCACTTCGTCGGCTCTATCCCGAATGTCCATCATGATTTTACGAGGAGATAATTTCTTACCCGTAATATTCGCCGGACAAACCGTTGAACATCGCCCACATTCCGTACAAGTATAAGCATCCAAAATATTTTTCCAACTCAAACCGAAAACATCTTTAGCACCGAATTCGGGAAGATCGCCTTCGGGAGCATCTGCAGACATTTCTGTCAGACCCATCATCATTTTCACTTCGTTCATTACATCGGGCATGTTCTCCATTTCTCCTCTAGAATTGAGGGGAGCAAAAAAGGTATTCGGAAATGCCAACATGATATGAAGATGCTTGGAAAAGGGAAGGTACACCAAAAATCCTAACACAAACAGGATGTGCCCCCACCAACCAACTCGTTCCAAGATATTCAGAGTCCAAACGCCCAAATCTCCAAAATTCGCCAACCAGCCGAACATCAAGGGACCCACAAATTGGCTGATGGCAAAACCATAAGATCCTTTTTCACCATATTCTGTCTCGCCCATATTATAAAGAACCTCATCGGCTCCATTCATGTGGAAAATGAAAATGATTAACATAATTTCCATAACAAGGATAATGTTTCCATCCCATTTGGGCCAACCCGTCATTTCGTCCATATGGAAACGAGGCAGTTTCAAAGCATTCCTTCTCGCTAGGAAAATGACCGTAGCGATGAAGGCTAAAACGGATAATATTTCGATGAAGGAAATCACGAAGGTGTAAAAACCACCTAAATAAGGTCTGAAATACCTATGAGTACCAAAGAAGCCATCCCAAAAAATTTCTAGGAGTTCTATTTGGGTAATCATAAAAGCGGCATAAATAAATAGGTGTAAAACGGCCGGAATCATGCGTTTGAACATCTTCTTTTGACCGAAAGCCACCAAAAATAGATTTTTAAATCGTTCAAAATCATTGCCTTGGACTTTATAATCTTGCCCGAGTTTAATGTTTCTATAGATTTGAGAATATTTCCGGAAAGCGAAACCAAATGCTGCTACAACAACAATGGCGAACAAAACTTGCTGGATCATGGTTTATCTTTTCATTTGTACGATTCTGCAATTTATCAATTGATTTAATAATAATTCAATGAAAATGAGATAAATTGCCAATTCAAAATCAATTTAAATAATTTCATTACCATGCAGATTCTATCGGATCATCAAATTCAGCAGAAAATAAAGCGGCTTGCCATTGAAATTCTAGAGAAGAATTTCGAGGAAAAGGAAATCATTTTAGCGGGTCTGAATAACTCTGGCTATGGTTTGGCAGAACGGCTGTTACAAGAAATGAAAGATGTAATCGATATTAAAATTACTTTATCGAGGTTAAGTATAAACCCTGCTAATCCGATAGAGAATGATATCAGCATCAATATGGATGTGGATGCTTTAAAAGGGAAAGTCATCATTATTGTTGATGATGTTGCGAATACGGGGCGTACGTTGTTCTATGCCTTCCAACCTTTGATGAATTTCCTCCCAAAAAAGGTGGAAGTTGCTGTTTTAGTGGATCGGGAACATAAATCTTTTCCAGTGTCTTGTAATTATGTAGGGCTTTCTCTGGCTACCACCTTAAATGAAAATATTGAGGTGGAATTCAAGGGCAAGGAAATGTCTATGCATTTGAATTGATGTTTATAAATTACTTGAAAATTTAATATGCTACAAATACTTTTTGAAGATAATCATTTCATTGCGGTAAACAAACCTGCCGGAATTCTGGTACAAGGTGATAAAACCGGAGACATGACTTTAGCCGATATGGTAAAAGTTTATATCAAGGATCGATATAAAAAACCAGGAGATGTTTTTTTGGGTGTCATCCATCGGATTGACCGCCCGGTGAGTGGTGTTGTCATTTTTGCTAGAACTAGCAAAGGCTTGACTCGTATGAATGAATTGTTTTCAAAGAGAAAAGTAGAAAAAAAATATTGGGCCGTAACGACCGAACGCCCGAACCCCATCGAAGATAAACTAATCCATTATTTAACTAAGGACAAGGAAAAAAATAAAGTCCGATTATTTAATAAGCAAAAATATAAAAATTTAAAACGTTGTGAGTTGGATTATTCTTTGTTGGCAGAGGTCGGGGATCATTTTTTAATCGAAGTTAATCCGACTACGGGACGCCCTCATCAAATTCGGGCACAAATGGCAAAAATAGATTGCCCCATTCGGGGGGATAGAAAATATGGTTCGAGCCATTTGCCTCGTTTGGGTATGATTCATTTACATAGTCGTTCTTTATCTTTTGAGCATCCGGTAAAAAAAGAAGCTGTTTCTATTATTGCAGAACCACCCGATGAGCAGGTGTGGAATATGTTCGATGATTTTATTTTTGATGATTGATGTTTTTAGATTTTTAGATTTTCCTGTTTAACAAGCTTAGAGTTAGCATCCAATTGACCAAAGAAAAAAAGACAAAATGAATAAAATATTATCTATAGATGGTGGTGGAGCCAGGGGAATTATTCCGGCTGTTATTCTGAATCATATTTTTAATGATACGGGAAAATATCCTACGGAAATTTTTGATGTGATGGCGGGCACTTCTACCGGGGGAATTATTGCCTTGGGTTTATCTATTGGTGTACCGACAAAAGATTTGGTGGATTTATATTTATTTAAATCTGAAAAAATATTCGAAGATTCTTTTTGGGACAATTTAACGGATGTGAGTCATTTGTTTGGTGCTAAATATAACAACACAAATTTAGGCAAAATTGCCGAAGGCTATTTTAAGGATTTTACATTAAAAGATATACATGACAAACATGAAGGGAAAAAAATATTCATGGTCCCTTCTTTTACTTTGAATCCTTCAAAAACAGAAAAAAAAGAAAATTTCCGCCCTGTTGTATATAATTCATGTTACATCAAACACAAGGACGAAAAATTAAAAGATATTGCTTTGAGAACTTCTGCTGCTCCGACTTATTTGCCCATTGTAGAAAAAGAATTTATTGATGGTGGTGTGGCAATTAATCATCCGGCATTATCTGCCTTATCTTTTGCCGTGAGTGAAAATATAAGCAGTAAAAGTAAATATCGTTATGATGCCCCTACACATAAAGGATTAGGTTGGGATATTAAAAAAACTAAGATTTTATCTTTGGGTTGTGGTACGGCCAATGGAACTTTTGTTGATAAAAAAAATGTAGATTCGGGAGATTGGGGATTGTGGCAATGGCGTTCACATATTGCGGATTTAATGATCGAATCGAATGTACAGTGTTCCGAATATTATGTAAGGCAATTATTACCCAAAGATCATTATTTGCGTTTGCAACCTGATTTTTCGACCGACATGTGTCCTTCGGAACTAAAGGATGTAAAAATTGTTTTGGATATTAAAAATGTAGACACTTTAGAAATATTAAGAGATTTCGCTTCTGATTTTTATGAAAAAAATAAATCAGAAATCATGAGGATTATAGAAGAGGATTAAATTAAATTTTCGGAAAAGATAAAATAAAAGTTGTGCCAACTCCTTCCTGAGATAAAACATCTATTTCCCCTTGGTGATTCTCCATAATTTTTTTGCATAAGGAAAGCCCTATGCCATAGCCATCTTTCTTTTCCATTCCTTGATAAAAAAGTTGAAAAATATATTCTTGGTTTTCTAATTTAATTCCCTTTCCATTATCTACAATAAAAACTAAAATTCGATCTTCTTTTTCTTGAAAAGAAACATCTACAACCGGATCCACTTCTTCTTTTCTAAATTTAATGGCATTAAATATCAAGTTTTGGAACAGTTGATAAATTTGGGTTTCATTCCCTTTAATTTTGGGTAAAGATGAAATATTAAATTTTGCTTTTTTCTCAGACACATCTACCCTAAGATTAGAAATAACACGCTTTATGACCTGATTTGGATCCAAAATTACGTGTTTCTCATCAGAATAATTTAATTTCGAATATTCTAAAAGACCATCTACTAATGAAGTCATATCTTTGGCACCTTTCAATGCAAAATCTAAAAATTCTTTTGACGCTTCCTTCATTTCAGGTTCGTTCTCTTGAAGTAATTGTAAAAAGCTATATATGGTTCGCAAGGGTTGGCGTACATCATGAGAAATAGAATGAGCAAAATTTTCTAGGTTCTTATTTGATTTATGAAGTGTGTCAATGGTATTTTTCAATTCTCTCGTTTTCAACTCAACTTTTTCTTCCAAATTCTTTTGGTTTTCTTTTAACTGCTGAATAGCTCGTATATTGGTCAATTTAATTCCTATTATAAATGCAATAGAAGATAATAACACCAAATGTTCCTCATTAAAATAATCCTTTTCACTATGTTCTGAGTCTATAACGCCTAGTACCTTATCTTGACATAAAATAGGTACAGCTATTTCAGATAATCTTCTTTCATCATCAATTATATAATTTGGATAGTTGGATAAATCATTTACTATTTTAGGGATAGCATTATATGCTACTTCTCCAACAATTCCCTCGCCTATTTCAAGAGTAATAGGGCTTTGTATCACTCTATTTCTTCTGAGTTTATTACTAGATGCGGCCTTCTGTACTAATTTATTTCCTTCTACCAGATACAAAACACAATCTTCCAAATTCATTTTGGATATGACACTTTCTACCATATACCAAACCAATTCTTCTTCTGTATCCAAATACATAATGTTCAATGAAAAATCATTGATGATTTGATAATGTTTTTCTTTTTCTAAAAGATTCAGATAACGTCTTAATACTTGCGAATTGTTATCATTCTTATTTCCCATAAGTCTACCCTTCATTGCCTTAGTCAATTATATCTCATAATATTCAGTAAGAAAAAATTGGATTTACCAGAACGATCCATAGAACAACTAAGGTGCAAGTAGTTTTGTGTTCACAAGATATCTTCTAACCTAAACTGCCTTTAACGTAAAATAATCGATAGGTATTAGTGCGAGAATAGTTGTTTTCAAAAAAAGGTGAAACATAAATAATATTTCATTTAGAAACTTATAGCCAAAGTTGTGCCGAAAACGCAAATAAAAGATGTAAAAAACAATAAATTGATCATTTAGACTATAAAATAAATCCTATAAATTTAATTTCAATCTCTTTGTGACAACATTATTTTTCTTATTATTCAATTTTATCAATAAAAAAAGGAGACGATTTATTACCGCCTCCCTTTAATCAATCAAAAAATCTTTCGATTTTTATTCTTTTACAAATTTCATGACCTCCGAATCACCTCCCGATTCTACTTGGATAATATAAACCCCTTTGGGCCACGAAGAAATATCAATGGAAATCAATTGGTTTTCTGAATCCCATATTTCATTCAGCAATAATTTCCCGGCCGCATCCAGCACTTTGTATCCGATCGTTTCTCCACTACCTTTCACCACATCAACAAAAATTGTTGACTCTGCCGGATTCGGATACATCGTTGTAATGATTCTTGTCGTTTCAAGAATGGCATCAACCGTTGGAGAGAATGAGAATGCCCCATCAAAATCCAATTGTTTTAATCGATAATAATAAACAATGCCTTCTTTTACGTCTTCATCATCATAATAGTATTCATTAGCTTCAGCAGAATTGCCCTGCCCTTCGATCCAAGCAATAGCCTCGAAGCCTTGGGTAGGTGATTGGCTACGTTGTAACTCAAATCCTTCATTATTGATTTCTGCCGCAGTAGACCATTTAATCCTAATAGATGAACTCATGGCATCGGCTGTAATTTCTGTCAATTCTACGGGTACAGGATTCAAACTTTGGGCAAACCCAAAGCCAGAAAATCCGGTATTGAATGTTCCAGTAATACTATAATCTGTATTTAATGTACCTAACGAAGTGACCAACTGCTCATAAGGTGTGGCAGCTGTCATCGCCGTAATACTTCCCGCTGTTTTTACAATTTGGGCACTTGTCCAAGATCTTGTACCACCGGCTTCCCATCCTAATCGTTCAGCATCCGTTAAATAGAAGGTAATATTATAACTGCCACTCGCATTATTGTTCGTTGGAACCACTCTAAATGTTTTATCGAAGAATTGTTCACTAGCCAAAGCATAATCTGCTACCTGCATAAAGGAGCTACCTCCATTTTCTACGTACACATCCGTACATCCATAATCATGTGCCGTTAGGTTTTCGATGGTACACATGACATCCATCGTTATCGGATCATAGAAATGTACGGTTTGATTGGGTCCTAACCATTGAGCATCCGGATTGCCGGAATTAACAACAGTTTGGACAGCAATCGTAGTTTCTCCCGAAATAGAGATGTTATCAACCGCCCACCAATTATCCCTGTTTCCAACATAGTGGAATCGAACCTTCAATCCAGCATTAGAATGGGCAGTTATATCAATACTTTGTTGATTCGGGGCATTCCAACCACCAATAGAGCCATTACCAGAATTTCGAGTATACACATTCTGCCAAGCAGCACCATCCCAAACATCAACCGTAATGACATCTCCATTGTTTGCTTCGTAAAATTGGTCAAAGTTAAGGGTAAGGTTTGATAAACCTACAGTATTGAAAGCAGCAGATTCTGCAATTTCATCTTGACTGCTATTATTCGGAGCCGCATCACAATCCATGAGTAAGAAGGAAGAACCATCCAATGTATTAGCTCCATTTCCTCCATAACCATTCGACAATTCCCAAGTATAAGTGTCATTACTACCATCTATAATGGTCCAATTGGACAAATCTGCTATTGGATCAGACAATAAAGTCATTGTAATCAATCCGGTAGGAGCAAAGTCATCATCCGCTAATGTCATGGTATGGATACCTTCTGCACCAATAACCGCATTGCCTCCCGTTACACTGGAAATCGTTAATTCTACTGTTTCATCTCCTTCAACAACGGCATCTGCATTAATCGTGACAACAATAGGTTGGGGCGTACTCCAATTTCCACTATCGAAAGTCAAGGTTGAACCGGATGTTATAGAAGCATCATCAGTGGTTGCTGTTCCTGCTGCTGTTACGGTTACTGTAACCGTTCCGCCCGGATCTTGATCCAAAACTATTGTGGCTTGTGCCGTTTTTGTCGAACAACCGTCTCCTTCATCTACATTAGAAGTAGTAGACGTAAAAGAAACCGTCGCAAAAGGTAAAGGAGGCATGGTATAGCCACATGCCGTAAAACCATCATGTATTGCAATAATATCTGAAGAAGTATAGCCCATATTAATGGCCGCATTATAAACAGCAACTGCCGCATCATTTTGATTAGTTGAACTATTGGTCATGCCTAAGCCCTCCCAAAACGCTTTATCTAAATCTTGTTGACCTACTACATCCCAAATGGTCATTAGGCAAGACGCCCATAATTGTCCGTCGGCGTGGATTCCTCCAGTTAATGCCCCCGGATATCCAAAAACATTCAACTGGCGACCATTCCAACAGGTATTATGTCCATCCCAGTTAAACATGTAATAATATTGAGGGTCAGAAGAAGTCCATTGGTTCAAGCTTCTGTTGTAAGATCCGGCCCAATAATCTCCGGAGCCTTCACTCAGTCCTTCTGTCTGGGAAAGCCCTCCATTGGTCACCCAATCGTGTAGACCGTGACCTAACTCATGGTGTATCACATCAGAATCTTCGGCATCATCGACACAACCTTCTCCGAAGCAAAGTTCGCCCGTAGCAGAACTAAAATGCGAATTATCCGCTCCATTCAATGAATGAGGATCAAAGCGTACTCCACCGGCATACTGACGGGGCATAATGTTGCAACCCAAAGTAACATTGAGGTATCTCATTGACCAATCCAAATGGTAATAGGTATTGGTCGCTTCGAAACCATCATCGGAACGATTGAAGACCCAAGTATTCGTGGCTTGTGAAAACGAACCTTTGTTGGGGGCTTCCCATTCCCAAATAACAGCATAAGGACCATTCAATTCATATTGTGAGCCTGTGAATGTAATGTCTAACATTGAATAATTGAAAACCTCCGCTTGGAGACTTGCATTGGAAGCATCATTATTGTCCACATAATTTCCTCCGTAAGCCACACCTGCTGAAGAGAGTGGATCTGCATCGAATACAGGGCCTGTTCCAGTAGCAAAGAAATAATTATTTGAATGATTATGATTTCCAGAGCAAGAATGAGTTTTCTTTTCTTCTCCTTCTTCTTTGGGTTTATGATAATGCGTTACATCTGCCACTTTCACCAATTCACCTGTCATGGCATCTACAACGATTTGCCAATCGCCATGTGGATCATGACCTACAACGGTTACTTCATAGCATAATTTGGTGAACGATTTATTCCAAAACACCATCAAATTATTTTTGAAATACCGGATTTCACCTCTCATACCAATTCTTTGTAATGCGATGTTTCTGGCATATTGAGGTGTAATAATAGGATTCAAGGTCGGTAGATTAATATTTTGTCGGAATCCATTCATGACTAATCTTACCACATGTTGGTTATCCATGTTGACTGTAATCTCGGAACGCCCTACCGGCAGCCCTTGAACCATTTGTCTGTAACGAACCGTCGTTCCGGCATCGCTTTCTCTGATGTAGTGTAATTTTAATTGTTCGGCTTCTCCGGCTCTAAGACCTAAAAGTTCTTCATGAGCCTTGATATATTCCATGGCTCTTTGCTCAGGAGTTCCTTCTGAAGTTTTAAAATCCAGATGATATAATGCCAAGGGATACCCTGTAACTTGGCTGAACCTCATGTTATCTCTAATTTCCCAGTCTTCACTGTCATCTAATCGAATTTCAAAATCACGCAATGCCGGCGCTTTTTTGGCTTCAAGATGAGTAAATAGGGAAACAAATAAGAAAAGGAGGGGTAAACGGAAGGTAAATGTTCCAGTCATATTTAAGTTATGGTTTGCACAATTAATTCTCCTCACAAAATAGATAAAAAAATAGGATTAGAAAAATCTATGTTATGATAATGACAAGGGAAAGACAAGAGAATCTTACAAATACAAATTTAGTATATGTGAATTTAATCTTCTTGTAGTTCTTTGATATCCCTATTGACAGCAATCGCTGCATTCAATTCGAAACCGACCAAAAGGATGAAGGCATTGAGTTTCAGCCAAAGCATGAAGGCAATCAAGACCCCTAAAGATCCATATAATTGGTTATAAGATCCGAATTCGTTTACATATAAAGAGAAAACCCAAGAAGAAAGAATACATAACACGGTAGCTAATGTAGCTCCCGGGGAAAGGAAGTCGAATTTTTGGCGAAGGGCCGGACCATATCTGTATATGATAGAAATACTTCCATAATATAATAAAAGTACAGCCAACCATCGAATAGCGAAAAAGCTCATTTTAGTAAAAAAATCGGCTTTTATGTGATTGGAAAGATATTCTATAACATAATTTCCCCCTATAATTAAGGAAACGGATGCCACTAATGTAGTCGCCAATAAAAATACCAGTTGTAGGGAGACCAATCGTTGGGTAAAGAAATTCCTTGAAAGGAAAGTTGTTCTTTCATATTTTTT
>JAHDDR010000075.1:15807-17980 GCA_020629255.1 Saprospiraceae bacterium
AAGGGCTAAAAAGAAACCTAAGGAGAGTAATCCACTACGGGTTGTTTCTGTGATATCCCGAATGAATTTCATGATTTCGGTTGTTACGGAATTCGGTAGGATTTCTTCTAAACTTCCTTCCATGGTTTCGACAAAATTTTCTAAGGGGAGGAAGGGCAATAAAGTCAATAAAACGATGGTGGCGGGAAACAACGCCAACATGAAACTAAAGGCGATGGAGTTGGCTCTTACCTGAATGGCGTTGCGTTGTGATTCATGGTAAAGAAAAAGGGCAATATCATAAAAAGGCACTTTAAAAAAACCAGGAAAGGATTTCTTTTTCGACCAGTCGACCAACCCAACAGTTGCCGGATGTTCCTTGATGAATTTTCTTATTTCTTCAACATTAGGTCGTTTCAAAATAAGGATTTAGTTTTTCCAATAAAAATTTTGGAGCTTCTAAGGATTTTGATTTATCCGACGATATAAAACCTAACCTTACATACCCTCCGTTCACCAATTCATCTTTTTCATTAAAGATGTCGGAATGAAAGGTCATGGTTTTTCCGGGTAATTTTCGGAGGGAGGTAATGACTTTTAAATTTTCATCGTACAAGGCGGGTCTTACAAATCGGATATTCATCGACATGACCGGCATCAAAATACCATGTTCTTCCTCTAAATTACGATAAGAAAGACCCAGTGAACGAATGAG
Source organism: Saprospiraceae bacterium (assembly GCA_020629255.1). Classification (GTDB taxonomy): domain Bacteria; phylum Bacteroidota; class Bacteroidia; order Chitinophagales; family Saprospiraceae; genus JAHDCE01. Next base: position 16,502 of record JAHDDR010000075.1, read on the forward strand.
TTCTGCCCGACCTACTTCGTAGTATTGTGCATAATTACCATAATAACAATAACCCATCTGGTCGGTTTCACCATATCTCACCCGAATATATGTCTCATGTTGAATCATAGGGATACCCGTTCGATGGGGCAAGTCATACAATGGGAACCACCCCTTGCCCTCGACAATTCGCCGGAAGGCAGATGGATGATGGTATTTTCCAATGTGTCCGGATTGATTTTGCCTTTTTTTACTTTTTTCAGAAAATCAAGGGCATGGATAGTATCGTAACCGGCTTCTTGGAAAGCTTCTTCAGTTTTTACATTTCTGTCGTAGGTGATAGCTACTCCGGGTTTGAGGGCGACCAGATTGCAACCGTCTGTCCATTGTTCTCTTTCTTGGAATGGCGATTCTCCTTTTCCGCTTAAAATGAACCTAGTATTGGCATTCAGTTCTTTTTGATAAAATTCTTTTACCGATGGGTAAGTCATCGCTGAACCATCCTTCCTATGTACTATGACGTTCGATCCTTGACCGTCGACAATAAAAGGTTTATATGCGACTACATCATTGATATTGATTTGTGTAAACAAGGTGTCGATGTGCATACACGATCGAGCCGATGGAATATTGATTTGCACTACATTTTTCACTACCCCTTTCTTAAATAATTCTTCCTTGAGTAAATTAATGGCATAATCAGTGGTTCTTTCGCTACAACCGACTAAAAGGAAATCGGGATGAGCGGTCATCATATCTCCTCCTTCAATGGAAACTTGTTCTCCCATTTTTGATGGAGGAAAAATATTTACATCATTCAAATTGATGACCCTACCCGATTCGTGCATTTTCTCGAAATAAGGATGTGCCCAGAAAATAAGACGAGTCAAAAGGTTTTCCCGATGCCTAGCTTCTTTTGCCGCTTTGGTTACCACCACATGATCATTAATCGTAACAGCAATATCCCTAGTAAAAATAAAATTGGGAATAGGATCGAATAAGATGACGCCTTTGCTTTTGCAATATCCTGTAATAAGCGTTTCTGTTAATTCTTTATTCGATAATTTACTAAGAAGTTTTCTATCCCTTTTGGGGAGTTCTTCGTATTGGGCGACTTTATCTAATAATTCTTTTTTCTTTTTTTCATTATTGGATAAAGCTTCGAATAATAATTGTTCAACCTCTAGTACATTATCTTCTCCTAAAAATGTTTTTAATACTTTCGTGAATACATCGTGTTCTTCCTGCATTTTTGGAAGATAGACAATATCATCAAATAATAATTCTTCGGCATGGCGTGGGCTTATTCTTCCGATGCCCTCATCGGGTCGATGTGTAATGACACGAATAAGTTTCCCTATTTCAGAATTGACGTGGACTTTCCTTTTCGACATGGTCTTTCGTTTTTGCTTTGGACTGATTTATATAACATTTCACCTTATTTGTTCAAGGCCCGTTTACGCAATCTTTGTAGGAATGGCGAAGCGAAAATGAAATTCT
>JAHDDR010000075.1:18080-20510 GCA_020629255.1 Saprospiraceae bacterium
TTCAAGGCCCGTTTACGCAATCTTTGTAGGAATGGCGAAGCGAAAATGAAATTCTGAAGTAGTTCGTTATCATCTTCCAATACTTGATCTTTATTTCCGACCCACGCCAAACGTCCTTGATGTAATAAATTGATGTTTTCACCTATTTCCATCACCGAATTCATATCATGGGTATTGATGATGGTTGTGATTTGATTTTCTCTTGTGATTTCTTGTATTAATTCGTCGATGACCAAAGAGGTTTTCGGATCCAAGCCAGAGTTCGGTTCATCACAAAACAAGTATTTAGGATTGAGTACGATGGAACGGGCTATCCCCACCCTTTTTTGCATCCCCCCCGAAATTTCTCCGGGATATTTATTATTACTCCCCCCGAGAGCCACCACATCGATCATTTCATCGACCCGATCTTGTTTTTCCTTCTTGGTTTTCTTAGTAAACATATCCAAGGGAAAACGGATATTCTCCTCAACAGTCATCGAATCGAACAAGGCGGAACCTTGGAATAACATACCGATGTCTTTCCTCAAATCGATGAGTTGTCTTTTACTCAAGGTCGTGATATTCGTATCATCATACCAAATTTCACCTTCAGTGGGTTTCATCAAACTCACCAAGAGTTTAAGGAAAACGGTTTTACCCGCACCACTCCGCCCGATGATGAGATTGGTCTTGCCTTTCTCAAAAGTGGTAGAAATACCTTTCAGTACTTCTACATCATCGAATGATTTTTTAATATTTACTGCTCGTATCAAAATTCAAAATATTAAGTCAACAACAAAGCAATGACATAATCTGCCAAAAGGATGGCGACATCGCTAAACACCACAGCATTCGTACTTGCCTTTCCCAATTCGATGCTTCCTCCTTTTACATAATAACCTTGGTATGCCGGTAAAGCTGAGAGGATAAATGCAAAAACGAAAGCTTTTACAAACATCATAAATACATTATAAGGTACGAAAAAGCTACGTAGCCCCATCACATATTCTGCTTCGGTAATAATTCCTGTTGGAACAACCGCCAAATATCCCCCCATTATACTTACCGTAGCAGAAATCGCCACCAACATCGGTACAACAACCAACGCTGATAAAATTTTAGGCCCTACCAAATAAGCTGCTGTATTCACGCCCATTATTTCTAAGGCATCGATTTGTTCCTTCTGCCTCATACCGCCTATTTCTGCGGCAATATTAGACCCCACTTTTCCGGCCAATACCAAACAAGTAATGGTAGGGGCCAATTCGATAATGGTCATATCCCGAACAATATATCCGGTATAATACATAGGAACAAATGTGGCACTTAATTGGTAAGCAAACTGCATGGCAGCCACTGCACCAATAAATAAGGCAATCAATCCTACAATGATTAAGGAACCGATACCAATATCGTTCATCTGACGCATGGTCTCCTTCCAATACATGGAAAACTTCTCCGGTTTCGAAATGGTTAACCGAAGTAAGTTCACAAAACGCCCCACATTATAGAATATCGAAAGAATCATTATCTTTTTCTAATCATTTTCTTAGTCGGATATTATATCAGGTCATCATGAGTGTAATGATGAAATCGAAAAATAATATCATAATATTGCTAAAAACCACTGCATTCATATTCGCCTCCCCCAATTCCAAGCTTCCTCCTTCTACAAAATAGCCTTGGTAAGCGGGAATCGAAGTCAGCAAAAAACCAAAAACCACCCCTTTCACAAACATGATGGTTACATTATAGGGCACAAAAAAGGCTCTTAGCCCAATGGTATATTCTGTTGCTGTAATCATACCCGTAGGTACAACCGCCAAATAACCTCCTATGATAGCAACAAAAGCAGCAATCGCTACTAACATCGGAACAATGACTAATGCTGCAAATATTTTAGGGAAAACCAAGTAGGCTGCTGTATTCACGCCCATTATTTCTAAGGCATCGATTTGTTCTTTCTGCCTCATACCTCCAATTTCCGCCGCAATATTAGAACCCACTTTCCCAGCCAAAACCAAGCAAGTAAGGGTCGGAGCCATTTCGATGATAGTCATATCCCGAACGATATAACCAGTATAATACATGGGCACGATTTGATCGCCTAATTGGTAGGCAATCTGAACCGCAGAAACCGCTCCAATGAACAAGGCAATCAAGCAGACGATTACCAAGGAACCAATCCCGATATCATTCATCTGACGCATGGTTTCCTTCCAATACATCCTCCAATTCTCCGGCTTGGAAATCATTAAGCGGAGAAGGTTGATAAAACGACCTAAATGGAAAAAAAATGAAAGAATCATTGATTGTTGGTTAATAGAATTCTATGGTTTCACATAATTAAACCCGAAAATTACATTTTTTTATACAAATGCAAAGCTGTGTTGAAGGGTTTAAGGTCTAATAGTTGATATTAGATGATAAAATTTGTTTATTTATCCA
>JAHDDR010000076.1 GCA_020629255.1 Saprospiraceae bacterium
GATGGTCATTTTGGCCATCGGGTATTTTTTTTGTAAAAAATTATCAGATAGTACTCACATTTTTAAAATCCTGACTCTATTAGGGTGAAAGGTTTTTAGATAAGGATTTATTTGTTTTTTGTGATAAACCAAGAATGTAGTAATTCTAGAAAACAACAACTTCATAACCCTGAAATTTTTAAATTTTTCACTTCTTGGTTTTAAACGTTTGCTTGGTGGGTTCGCCCGCCAAGCAATTTTTATAGGATGCAATAACAAGGAAATGTTTGGATGCGTTACCTTAGTAAAAAAACTAAGACATGAATCATATCCGAATTTATTTTCTTTTCGTTTTTGTCTGCCTGGCATTTATCTCATCTTTTGGACAAAAGGATTTCTACCAGCTAAGGCACCAATTTTCTGAAGCGGATACTTTGCGAGGAATGTTATCCCCAGCTCGAACCTGTTACGATGTCAAACATTATCATTTGAATATTAAGGTGGATCCAGAAAATAAAACCATTGCCGGTTATGTAGATATGACTTTTGATGCCGTAGAAGAATTCCTGACCCTCCAAGTCGATTTGTTTTCAAATATGAAAATAGATAAAGTGCTTCGGATGGACAATGAACAAGAATTGGAAACCAAAAGGAGATTCAATGCGGTATTCATCAATATGGGAAAGCGTATAGGAAAAGGAGAAAATAAAACCATTCGGATTTTTTATTCCGGAACGCCAATCGAAGCAAGGAATGCTCCTTGGGATGGAGGCCTGGTCTGGGAGAAAGATGAGCAAAATCGGGATTGGATCGGAGTGGCTTGTGAAGGAGACGGAGCCAGTCTCTGGTGGCCGAACAAAGATCATTTATCCGACGAACCCGACTCCATGCACATTTGGATAACGATACCCGAAGAATTGACTTGTGTTTCAAACGGTCAATTTCTTGGAATAGAACCGGTAGGGGAAAATGAACTCATGTATTTATGGAAGGTGACTTATCCCATCAATAATTATAATGTTACTTTGAACATTGGCCATTATTCCCACTTTAAAGATGTTTACATCAACCCCGAAGGCAAGGAATTGGATTTGGATTATTATGTTTTGGATTATAATCTGGAAAAAGCCAAGAAGCATTTCAAACAAGTAAAGCCCACTCTGGCTTGTTTTGAACATTATTTTGGAGAATATCCTTTTTGGAAGGATGGTTATGCCCTTGTAGAAACGCCTTATCTGGGCATGGAACATCAGGGAGCCATTGCCTACGGAAATAAATATTTGCCAGGTTATCTAGGAGGAGGAATTCCCTCTGATATGGATTTTGATTATATCATCGTGCACGAGACCGGTCACGAATATTTTGGAAATAGCATCAGCTGTAATGATCATGCTGAAATGTGGATTCACGAATCCTTTACTACTTATATGGAAGCTTTGTTCGTCGAATGTACCCAAGGATATGAAGATGCAATCCGATATTTGAATTACCAAAGGCGCCGTGTACAAAACAAAGAGCCAATTGTAGGTCCGATGGATGTAAATTGGACCCAATGGAAAAGCAGTGATCAATACTATAAAGGAGCCTGGGTTTTGCATACCCTCAGGCATGCCATTAATGATGATGATTTGTGGTTTTCCATCTTAAAAGAATTCCATTCAGAATATAGAATTAAAAATATTGACTCTAAGGCATTTTTTGATTTCGTAAATCAGAAAACCGGAAAAAATTACGATGCCTTTTTCGAGCAGTACCTTTTCTATGCTTCCATTCCGGAGTTCGAATACCAACTCAAGAAAAAAGGGAAAAGATACCTATTAAAGTACAAATGGAATACCGATGTTGAAGAATTCGATATGCCTTTGGCTGTGCGGGTAGGGGAAGAACGGGTAATGCTAAAACCCACACATACTTGGCAAAGAGCTATTTTAAATATTCAAGGGAAGCATGATTTTGATATTTTGGATCATTTATTTTTGATTAATCAAAAGAAGAAGTAGAAGATTGCGAAGAAGGTTGGTCGCCAAAAAAAGCACGAAGTCTTTTTTTATCCCAATTAATATATTCCTTAGACTCTATTAATCTACTGACTTGCACGGCATTTCTGGTGTCAATCTTAGAGCGGATATACATGAGTTTGCAAATATTGGCTGAATAATCCTCAATGATTTTGAAGAGCTTATCATTATATAACTTTTCTGAAGCAAAAGTCGGTAGAACGTTCTTGCGATCGAAATTATTCCTGTCGCAAATTTCATTAGTAGGTATGTAAGGCATAATTACCTTGCCCATATTATATTCAATCAATTTGATTCTGCTATCTACACTAATCCTTAGTTGCTCTGCGAATTCTTCTATATTCTTCATTGTACATTAATTATGTGTGAATGGTAAGGGAGCTAAACTTCTTTAGGCAAGTGCAGTGCCAGAAAATAATTGGTCTAGTATTTATCCTTTCCATTTGTGACGTATAAAAAATTGCCATATTGGAAATAATAAATCGTAATGTATAGACAATACTAGGTTTTATGAGGGGAAACGGATGAAGTTTACCGACTTTAGTATATCCAATTTTGCTGATTTAATAACAAGAATTATTGCAATTTCTTTTTTACTTGCCTTCTAATTTGTTTACTTTTTCTAAATCTCCCAACCTAAAACGGAACAGAATGGCTTTGTTTTTATCTCTTTTATGTTCGAGTCTGCAAAAGAGTGATACAGGAGCCTTCCCTTGGTACTTTGGAACTGGCAGGGAAGTCGTAAGTTTTGGATAACTCTTTAAATACTTTATCTGGTACGACTCTACAATCGAAAGCCGATAGATGTATTCTGGGGCTTTTATCGTTGGCTCATGAATATCGTTGGGTATTTTCAATGATTGTCCATTGAGCTTCGTGCAACAGAGGAATATTGCAAAGAATATTATAAATATGTATTTCATCGTGCCATCCTTATATTTCTTCATCTAAGATATCTGGATTCTTGATTTTTTTCCGCTGTTTCCTCCTATAGTTGAAGATTCCTATCAAAACAGCAATCAATAAGAATAAATCTAGAACAATGAGTTGTATCCATTGGTTTTCAAGACCGAAATTACCTGGTATATCAGAAATAGAAGGATCTTCCGGAAGATATTTAATGGGAATGCTAGAACCTTCATCATAAATAACATATTTGGAACCATCTACATATTTGTCTTTCTCGTATTTCCTTCCATCAACGGTATATTCATAGACAAAAGAATAGGTTTCCATGCTTCTGTGGCTGCTACTTTCTGTTGATTTTAGGAGCAAAGCCCCGGCTTCAATGCCTCGCTCTTCAATAGCTTCCAAATCGTTTTGAGCCTTGAAAGTAGAGTAGTGGAACCATACAAACCAGATAAAGAGCAATATGGCAGGGCTCAAGGCAAGTCCTATCAATAAATATTCCTTTATTTTTTTTGGCTCCTGGATCTTTTCTTCCTTTTCCATTTGGCATAAGATACGAATACATCAAAATCAATCCATTATAATAATTAAATATTATTTTCCTCATTTAAAATTTTCTTTGTAATAAATTTTCATCAATACAAAACTAACCTTGATCCTTAAACTAAGATAGTTTACATTGCAAACAATTACTTAGTTTTAAAATAAAACAAAGATGTTGGAATTAAATAATGTTATACGTAAAATTCTATCTTCTACATCCTTGCAAGATGTATTTTCTAAAGGGAACATTCCCTACAACTTTAGGAAAACATTAGGAGCATTGCATCCGGACAAATGTTCATTGGCCCAAGCTGATGAAGCTTTTTCAAAATTATTATTCTTAAAATCTGAGTATGAAAAATCAATTTCTTGGGAGGATGATGCCGGAATATATGAAGTAGAGCAGCATTCCATCTTATTAAAAGGACACGAAGAACTTCTAAAACAATCCTATGAGCATTTTTTGATGCTGAAGGGTAGGAGGGACACACCTTCTCAATCCTTTATGAAGTATTTACCCGAATCTATGGCATTGACACAACACTTAAAAGTGGATTTTGAAAAAACAACAAAACCGATTTCGAAATGGGTATTACCCCAGCATCATGTATTATGGATATTGTCCAGAATACTTGAAGTGAGTGCCTGGTTTTCACAAATTGGATATGCTCATTGTGGCTTGACTCCGGATGCTGTTTTTGTGGTTCCCAAAACCCACGGAATTGTAATCCCTTCATTTTATCATCTGACAAGATTGGATCGACCCTTGAAAACTATTTCTGCCAGATATCAACATTGGTATCCTAAAGAGATATTCAAAGAGAAAAGGGCAAGGCCTAATATCGATTTGGAAATGTGTAAGCGGATAGCCTGTTTTCTTTTGGGAGATCCGTCTGGGATGGGTATTCGCTTACGGGGAGAAATCCATCCTGCCTTATTAGAATTTTTAATCCAGCAGCATCACGATGCTTTCGATTGCTATGATGAATACAGAAAAATGCTAAACAACAACTTTGAAGTTAAATTTCATCCACTGGAGGTTTGAAGGAAAATGAGCAGAACACATGAAATCATTTTTTCCAACCATTCAGTTATTTTATAATCTTAAAATTTTAGAATTATGGGTTACACCGATTGGTCTAGTGATGCATATAAGCATCTTAAAAAATCATACTCCTCAAAATCAAGGGGAGCTATTTTCAAAAACACCAAAAGTAGGACGCTTGCCCCAGAGCTAAATCCACATGGATTGAAATTCAGGGAAAGCCGGGATTCTGTTGCTCACCCCAACTCTTTGGCCATTTCAGTCAATTTGGATGTGACGGGCTCGATGGGGCGTATTCCGGAGCAGCTCATCCGACATAAATTGGGTGCCTTAATGGATACGATGATTGATCATGGAATAGATGATCCCCAAATCATGTTTTCTGCAATTGGCGATCACATTTCAGATAGATGCCCCTTGCAAATTGGGCAATTCGAATCCGGAACGAAGGAAATCAATGATGGTTTGGCAAGGATTTTCATTGAAGGCGGAGGTGGTGGACAATGCATGGAATCTTACCTTATGGCTTGGCTCGTTGCTGGAAGGCATACTTCCATTGATTGCTTCGAGAAAAGGGGAATCAAAGGGTTCCTGTTCACTATCGGAGATGAAAAGAGTTGGGATAAACTCGATGCCAACTGGCTCAAAAATGTAATGGGATACAGTCAAGCAGAAGATTTAAAAGCAGAAGATCTTCTGGCAGAAGCTCAGAAAATGTATCATGTTTTCCATATCCATGTGAATGAAACGGGATATAAGGACAGCCCAGAAGTAATCGGATATTGGAAAGATTTGTTGGGTGAAAGATGTTTGATTTTGGATGATCATGCTTCATTAGCAGAATTGATCGCCTCTACGGTTGCTGTAATTTCAGGAATTGACATGAAACATCTGACGGCTGGTTTTGATGCCAAAACGGCGGCGTCTGTGGCTCACGCTTTGGTTAACATCACACCGGATACGACACCGAATAAAGGTGCCGGGTTCATTACCCTGTAAAACCCGAACCATTAAAAAACGAGAGGTGGAAAATCCACCTCTCTATTTTCCAAATCAAATAAAAAATCATGAAAACAAAAATAATTCTGGGTTTAGGTTATGGTGACGAGGGCAAAGGATTAATCACCGATTATCTATGTCAAAGAAGTATACACCCTTGTGTCATTCGATTTTCCGGAGGTCACCAAGCAGGGCATACCGTAGTTACTAAAAATAATGAACGGCATGTTTTTTCTAGTTTTGGTGCCGGCACTTTAAGAGGTGTTCCTACCTATTGGTCTAAGTATTGTACTTTTTATCCCATTCATTTTTTTAATGAACTAGCGGCTCTGTTAGAAAAAGATATCCAACCCATTATCTATGTAGATGCTATGGCGATGGTTACAACTCCTTATGATGTTTTTTATAACAGAAACACGGAGAAGATAAATCAACATGGGAGTTGTGGTTTGGGAGTGGGGGCTACGATGACAAGAAATGTTTCTTCACCCGTAAAATTATATGTGAAGGATTTGTTTTATCCGGTAGTATTAAAAAATAAAATGGAAGCCATCCATAAATATTACCAACAAAAAACGAATTCTAAGTACATTTTTGGTGACTTAACAAAAATGCTGGATTTATTTTATAAAATGAATCAGGATATTTTGCCCTATATCATTTTGGTTCAGGAAAAGGAATTTTTTTCAACGATTTTGCATCGTGAAAAAATTTCTGAATTTATTTTTGAAGGAAGCCAAGGGATATTATTAGATATGGATCATGGTTTTTTTCCGAACGTCACCTATGCGAGTACCACATCAAAAAATGCAATGGAATTAATTGATAAATATAATTTATCAAAACCTGAAATATTTTATATTACTCGTTTTTATCAGACCCGACATGGTAACGGATTTTTATCCCATGAACATGAAACTTTAAAGTATCTTCCAAATCCAAATGAAACCAATCAATTTAATATTTGGCAAGGTATCCAAAGGTGTTCCATTTTAGATTTGGAATTGTTAGAGTATGCCTTACAGACCGATAAAGAGTTCTCTCACGGATGCAAAAAGCATTTAGTGGTTACTTGTTTGGATCAATTAATTGGAAAAATTAAAGCTGCTAGGAATTCAAAAGTTGGAGAATATGAAAATGTATCAGATTTAGCCCAAGAATTAAATATCCATTTCGATTCTTATCTAGAGAGTAGGGGAGAGACGAGTAGTACTGTTTCGTCCTTTTGTCCAAATACTTCTGTAGTTTTAGAATAGTGTTTTGATTATCATACACTCTCCCAAAATGTTAAATACATAAGAATCTTAGGTAATAATTTGTTTTACATAAGATTCTTATGTATTATTGCATTATGAAAAATGAATTATTGAAAGGGACATTAAAAACCATCCTTCTTAATCTACTTGAAAAAGAAGGGGAGATGTATGGTTATGAAATTTGTCAAAAGGTAAAAGATCTATCTGAAGAAAAATTACTGATTACAGAAGGTGCATTGTATCCGACACTGCATAAATTGGAAGCAGAAGGATGGCTGAATGTCAAGAAAAAGAAAGTAGGGAAGCGAACCCGTAAATATTATTCTTTAAGCAGGAAGGGCAAACCGATTGCTGTTCAAAAATTAAGGGAATTTCAGGAATATATAGAAACCATGAATTTGATTTTACAACCTAAAACCGCCAAGTCATGAATATGAATGAAACACAAATCATGTTCTTAGAATACATATTGGAACAAAAAGGAATAAAAAATCCTGAAATTAAAGATGAAATATTGGATCATTTGATTTTTGGAGTCGAGAAAAGAATGGAAAATGGGATCCTTTTTCATGATGCGATCAAAATCGAAATTGATAATTTTGGAGAAGACAATTTTAAAGAGATCTTAGAAAATAGAAGAATGATTTTTAGAAAAAAGAATAAAAAAATATTGCTGAGAATTGCAGCTACACTGATTTTTATTTTTCCGATTTTGGCTATGCTCATTTTTTATGGAAATAAAAATACTCAAGAAAATAATGTTGCCAAAAGCAATCAAAAAATAAAAAATAAAAATGCCGTAAACATTACAAATATTAATGATGAATATTCTTTTGCAGAAGGCACTTGGAAAGAAGTGGCTGTATCATTAAAAAACATGGAGGAGCCCCCGATTATTTTTCCATTAAAAGGAGAATTTCCCATTGTAGCGACCTTTGGTCAAAGGAGGCATCCTGTAAAAAAAGATATTCGATTCCATAAAGGAATAGATATCAAAGCACCGTTGGGAACACTTGTTGTTGCAGCATCAGATGGTAAAATAAAAATGGTGAAAGACCAAGAAACAGGATATGGGAAACATATCATCATAGAGCACGACGATTCTTTTACAACTTTGTACGGTCATTTATCAGAAATTTTAGTGGAGGAAAATCAAGAAATAAAATCTGGAGAAGTGATTGGAAAAATAGGAACATCAGGGGCATCTGTCCTTCCTCATCTTCATTTCGAAATTCGTAAAGAAAATGTAAATTTAAATCCGGAAAAATATATTCAATTATAATGTTGTAGATTTTCTACCGAATATATATCCCATTCCTAAACCTGAAATTAAATGCCAGATAGCCCACCAAGCAACAACAATCGCCATGCCTCCAAGGTGAGGGAAAAAATTAAAAATGATAACCAAACCAATACCAGAGTTTTGGATGCCTGTTTCAATGGCAATAGTTCTCCGTTCTCGTTTTTCTAAACCGAAAAGTCGAGCCAAATTATATCCACTCAAAAGGGCGAGACCATTGTGAAATAAAACCACCCAAAAAATATAGTGGAATAATTGTATGAAAATTTTAAAATTAGCTATAAAGGCTCCGAATACGAGAAGGGTAAAAATAAGAATGGATGTTTTTTGAAGGTGGCTCGAAATTCGTTTTGACAAATCGGGTCGATAATAATTCATGAGCATTCCAAGAACCAAGGGGATAACCAAAAGGAAAAAAGACAACTTAATAATTCCAAAATAATCTACGGTAACTTCATTCATGAGTGGGGCAGTTTTGTTGGATAAATTTCCCCAAAAATAAAAGCAGAAAGGAATGATGATGCCAGAGGTCAAAGTGGCAATGCTTGTCAGACAAATGGAAAGTGCTGTATTCCCTTTTGCCATTAGTGTGAAGAAATTAGATACATTTCCTCCGGGGCAAACGGCAACCATTATCAAACCTAAAGCAATGCTTGGTAAAACAGGAAGAACTTGAATTAATGCAAGGGTAATAAGGGGCAATAAAATATATTGGGACAAGACTCCGGCAAGAATCATTTTTGGATTTTTAAAAACCAAATTAAAATCCGACCACTTGATTTCCAAGGCAACAGAAAACATAACAATGGATAAAATAGAATTTATCCAAAATAAATTTTCAGCATTGAAATTAATAATAATTTGATCAAAATTTTCCATAAGGTAATTGTGTGGGAGTAGTGTATGAATTAACTAATTCAAAATAATTTTTCCATAATGATTTTCATGTAATGATATTCCATTTTTACCAGGTGCTCCCTGACGTACAAATTGTGAATGAGGTAATGTGAAATTATTTATTTTCTTGAAATCGGTAAATTGGGTGCTTAATCCAACAGAAGGGAACTTGTCCCTAACTGTAAAATGTAAATGATCGATTAAATATTTTTCAGGATGTATATAAAGAATATATTGGTCATAATCCGAATTGGGATTTTCGTTGTCCCAAGTAATATAAAGCAATTCATAATTAATGCCCTTTAATTCTTCTGTTCCGGCATAAGAAATTATATCCGCTTCATCCAACCTAAAAGGAAGTTGAAACCAATAATTCTTAAACATCATTTTATCTTTATAATTCTTCTTTTCTTGTTCAGTAACATTTTTATCTGAGCAAGAAATGACATCGTTGTTTAAGTTCCATTTCCTTCCATTATTGGGGCCATTTAGTAATTTTAAACTGCAATCAAAGGAGCTTGCTTTTATGTCCATTAAAAAAATTTGGGGTAGAGTGTCCCAATGAGATAAATCTTTTTTGCCATACCAATCTGCTTTTTGTACAAAAGAAATTTTTTTGAGTTTTTTCCATTCATTTGCACCCCCATATGCCTCTTGTATTTTTAATAATATGGATTTCCCTTTTAATTTATCTTTTTCAGTTATTCCTTTTTTTAAATATGAATTTCGAATATCTAAAGGATGATTGAAAAACCATAGACCTAAAGCCAAAAGAATAAAAAAAAGCAATATGATTTTCCAATATTTTTTTATCATGATAATTCAGATAATACTGTAGAGGTTCCTTTTCCCAAATTGCAATGATGACCACATTGCGTTAACGCATTTTCAATGCCAGAAATTGTAGAGATAATATCATTTCGATTTACGGCCCCCATATGTCCAACTCTAAAATATTCGGTTTTGATTTCTTTTAATAAACCACCGGCTACAATAATTCCATGTTCATTTAATTTTTTCCGAAATAAATTTCCATCAATGGAAGTAGGGTAGTACGTGGCAGTTAAAGTATGGGCAGCTATATCGTTTGATTTTGGAAGAATAGATAAACCTAAAGCTTGCATAGAATTTCTAAATGCACGACTAATTTTTTTATGTCTTTTAAATCTTTCATCCATTCCTTCAGAAAGAATTTGTTTTAAGCTGACCTCAAGGGCAAGAATTAAATTTACCGGAGGTGTTCCGAAATAGGAAGGTTTTCTTTCTTGGTAAGCCCTCATGATAGGAAGCCAATTATTAAAATCAGCATAATAATTTAATACGGGCGTTTTTCTATTTTTCCATTTTTCCATGGCTTTTTGGGATGCAACTAACAATGCCAAACCAGGAGGAACACCAATCGCCTTTTGTGAAGCCGTCAGTACAATGTCAATATTCCATTCATCTTGTCGTATTTCTTCTCCAGCAACGGAACAGACACCATCCAAAATAGTTAGCACATTATATTTTTGTCCGAGTTGACCCAATATTTTTGGATCATTCCTAACACCTGTGGAAGTATCTACATGCGTAAAAACTAATATAGAATAACCGCCTTTTTTTAATTCATTTTCAATAACATTTTGTTCGACTATATTTCCTAATTCTGATTTTAAAATCGTAACGTCAGCTCTATACCGTTTTAATATTTCGGCATAGCGTTCTCCAAAATATCCGGTAGAAACAACAAGCACTTTATCTTCAGGTTCGACCAAATTAGATGCTGCCATATCCATAGCCAATGTTCCTGAACCTGAAACAACAAAAGGTTGGCCATCTTCACTGAGCCAAACTTTTTTCATCATATCCAAACAATTACCAAATGATTCAATAAAGTTGGGTGCTACATGGCTAGTTGTGGGAATAGACATCGCCTGTAAAACTTCAGGTTCGAATTCGATGGGTCCCGGAATCATTAATAATTTCCGTCCTTTCATTTTCTTATTTGATTTTAATTACGTGCAAGTTATAAATATTTGTAAACTTACAACTTAAATACAAAACTCATCGTCATGAAAATCCAGTTTGATATTAAATACCTTTTACTTACAATTATGATTTTTATGATTGAAGTTTTTATTGCTCTCTATGTAAGGGATGATTTTATCAGACCATTTTTTGGAGATGCTCTAGTGGTGGTTCTAATCTATTGTTTTGTTAGAACTTTCTTACAAGGAAATATAATGAAGATTGCACTCGCTGTTTTACTTTTTTCCTTTTTTGTTGAGATGGGACAGTATTTCCAATTGGTTGAAATTTTAGGATTAGAAGACTATAAATGGGCAAGAATCATTATCGGTACTACATTCTCTTTTTTTGATTTGATAGCCTATTCGTTTGGTGTTATTTTCATTTATTTGTTGGAAAAACATGGTCTGAAAAATATTCCATAAAAAATGCCTGTATCGGAATTTCCGATACAGGCATTAAAAAAACAATCAAAAATCTAACAACGATTATTTAACTGTAGCAAATTTTTGAATAATTCTTTCTTCACCAGATTGAAGAGTAAGGATGTAGTATCCTTTTCCAAAAGTAGAAACATCAATTGTTTCGTTTTGGTAACCTTCAAGGTTATTCATTTCATTTTGATAGATTGTTCTACCCATCATATCCGTAACAGAAATGCTTACATCTCCATTCGCTATATAATCTACTCTCATTACATCAGAAGCAGGATTAGGGTACAAACCTAAGATTTCAGTTTGCATATCTGCAGCTTCTCTGATGGCAGGGATATTACCAGTATTGAAATATATTCTTTCACTTCTCTGAGTGAAATCCCAAGTACCATCACATGATGTACGTACGAAGTACTCATACCATGTATTAGGTGCAAGATAATGTAATGTACGTGAAGGAGTACCTAGTGGAGAACCTTTTCTAGTCCAAGTAGCACTTCCTAAAACTCTATAATGCACATCATATCTCCAAGCATCTGGAACAGCATCCCAAGAGATGGTACAATTGGCAGGATAACCCAATGAATGATTGATATTGGTTGGTGCAGGACTTAAACATGCAGGAGCACAATTGTTAGAAAACTCAACTGTAGTAACAGATGTGGAATCACAAATTTCACCATTGCCATTAAGTGCATAGAACTTCATGTCCCAAGCTCCAGCCAAAGGAGGTAAACTGTTGAAAGAAAGTACACCTCCTAAATCGCTATCAGACATGAATGGGAAATCAGATTCGTCATAACCACTGATGGTAATTGGGCCTTCTGTTCCTCCAGTTCCTCCAGAAGTTGTATTGTCTATTCCTAAAATGAATCCACCCAATGCACTACCAGAACCATCAGTTGTAATGGTGAAGGCATCTTCAGTACAGATATAAGCATCACTTGTGATCATACCTGGCATAACCATAGAACAATCGGAACAAGCAGCATCTGTATCTGGTAAGAATGTAACAGAAACAACATTACTTACATCACAAGCAGCGCCTGTAGCATCCAAAGCAGTAATGCTGAATTCCCAAGTACCGGCAAAAGGAGGTAAACTGGAAGCAGAAAGAGCTCCATTCAAATCACTATCGAAAGAATATGGGAAATCCCCATTATCAAAAACAGCCCAGGAAAAAGCAGCTCCAGTAGAACCAGTTCCACCTGTATTGGTGTTGTCCCAATTAAGGGCAAAACCACCATCAGCGATTTCCATTCCATCTGTAGTAAGAGTATAAGATTGAGCTGGACAAACAGAAGCATCTCCAGAAACAATCATACCTGCGTCACAAGGGCCAGGAGAAACAATCGCAATGTTGATGTCATAACTGTTTGCTCCGTCGGCAATACAAGGGTTATCCCACCCAGTAGCTACATTCCATTCTGTTAAATATAAATAGTAAGTTCCAGCAGCGCCAGGCGACCAAACACCATAGGATGGCCCCCAGAAGTTGGGACCTGCACCGTTGGTACAACCATCATCCAAGTCGTTAGCACCAGTTAAAGCAGTAGCTCCCGCTCCATTAATGTCAATAATGTTGATGTTAGTATCTGCTGTACCATCCGTCCAGCCATCAGGAGCATTGGAACACATATCAAAAGTGAAGATATCGTCTGGTCCTGAAGAGATTAAGACAACAACATTACCCGTTGGTACACCTGTAAAGCTGAAGCTGCTGCCCATATTAGCATCTGCTGTACCCGAAACAGGTTGTGGTAGTGGTCCTGCAGGCACACAGTCTCCTGCATTTACATGGCTTACTGAAAAGAAGGCAAAACATACAGTAAGTAAAAGAGATAAAAAAGTTAAAGACTTGTTCATGTTTAAATTTTTTTATGATAAAAAACTATGTGAATATATCAATTCTAAGGTAAATATAAGAAAAGTATATTCTACGATTATATATAAGAGAATAATTTAAGAATTAATCTCTTATATTTTGCTCATATAAAAAGGTTTGTGAGGAAAACTCCCCCACAAACCTTTTTTGCTGTATTAGTTGAAATTAAACAAAACTAACGCTTTAAAATAATTATTTTATTACAGCGAATTTTTGGATAACTCTATCTTGGCCGGATTGGAGAACTACAATGTAATACCCTTTTCCAAATGTAGAAACATCAATGGTCTCATTTTGGTATCCTTCTACATTATTCAATTCATTCTGATATACATTTCTTCCCATCATATCTGTAACAGTAATACTTACATTAGAAGAAGAAGCTGTGTAATTTAAACGAACCAAGTCGGTAGCTGGGTTAGGAGACAATCCTAAGATCTCTGTAGAGAATAGAGCCTCTCTAGCTACAGGGGCATTAGCAGTATTAAATCTTCTGATATCTGATGCAGTAGCAAAGTCCCATGTACCGTCGCAAGAAGCACGGATGATATAATCATATTCAGTATTTGGAGCAAGGTAGTTCAAAGTTCTTTCTGCATCCATAGTTGGAGCTCTGTTCCAGCCAGTAGGACCCGAACCTTTTACTCTATAATGTACATCATACCAATTTGCTCCAGGAATAGCATCCCAAGTGATTTGACAACGCATAGGAGATATTAAGGTGTGTGCAATTCCTGTTGGAGGACCACAAGGCTCAACAGCATATTCTACAGTAAATGCAAGAGGAGTACTACAACATGTGCTGGCTTCCTCACAAGATACGGTATTGTCAGACAGAACTCCATAATAAATAACAGGACCAGAAGAGGTAAGTGTTACACCAGTTGCATCTCCATCGCTATTGTAAAGCTGTGTTACTCCATCAGAATCCAAAACAATCAAAAAGTCATAAGTTGACTCTGTAAAGCCAGCAGTAAAGGTAATGGTTAATGGACTCACACCATCTTCAGCAACAAAAGCATAGGCTGTAGAGGCATTATTACCATAACACAATGAACCAGATGCTGGCATGGCTTCTGACACAATTGTTGGACACAGAGCATTAACAAGACCTGATTCTGTAAGATTACATTGTACATCCATATTGTGAATCAATGTCAAATCAACAGGAGTATCATTAGGAAAGGGGCCAACAGATGTTGTACCTGTTCCTGAAATCATACCTACACTAGATGTTCCATCGGAAACATCATAAGCAGTAGCATCTCCCATATCTGTTACATTAATGTCTACCATAAAAGTACCTGTAGTACAATTTACATTCACTGTAAATACAGCCGTGGGTTGTGTACATAAAGGGCAACTAGCAGTAATTGTTCCAGTAGTGATACTGGTTTGAGCGCCTGACCCTACAACATTTCCGGTAGCATCTAGAATGTTATATGAAGTTTCAGAACCATATGAGCCTCCTCCAATCCAGTTGGTGGTAACATCATCACCATCATTTACAGTAAATGTCATAGTTCCTGAAGAACCATCGGCATCAGTCGCATCATCTAGTGCTACTCCAGAAAGTACGGCGACATCATTGACTAACACATCCATGGTGTTGCCATTCCAACCATCGCCCCAAGAATCGGCCATGCTTAGTGTATACGTACACTGGCCAACAGCAAAGTGACTCAAGCTTAAGAAAAATAACCCCATAAAGAAGGTAAAAGGGTTTTTAGATAGAATTCTTTTCATAATAAAATTATTTAAAATTGTGACAAAATTTAAGTATTTATTTGATATGGGATTTTATTTAATGTGAATATAGTTCTGTTTATTGATTTTTTATAAAGGAAATTGTTAATATCTTCACTGATAGATTAGAAAACCAACCCTTCATATACTGTTGAATATTATTATTCCTAGTTATAACTTATTTTATTTTAGTTATTTATGTATTTGGTGTTGTAGTTAGAAATGAAATAAGAGTATTACCAGATTATATATGATTTTTCTGAAAATTATTGATTCAAATGTGCTTCTAGTTCTGGTCCCAAACAGAATACGGCATCTAAAATGCTTACATTTTCTAGGAAACCATGTCTTTCCATAAAAACCTGTGAATAGGTTATGGGATTGAAAAGAGGATCTATTATTTGTTGGTTGGCCTTAGGTGAAATCCCGTTTCTTAAATCAAAAGAATGAGGAGGGAGGAGTTTGTATGATTCTGTGTATTTTAATAATTCAGGACGTAACTCTAGTATTTCCATAATTATATGCAGGACTTTTATGTTGTATTGAAATAAGTATTCTTCTTCTATTGAAAAAATGGATTTAATTTCTTCGTTATAAAATTCAAAATAAGGGGCTTTCCCATAGGCAGAACGGATGCTCTGCCAATGTTCTTTCTGCCAAGAACTATCATAGGAAATCCTTACTTCCTTTATAGGCATTTGTTGGTTTTTCCCTTTTTGTAAGGGAATGCTCAATCGTTGCAAACCATTGGCACCTACTATTTGACAACGATTACGATAACTGCCTTTCGAATAATTCTCATGTTGTTCTATAATAGCATTTCCCTTTACCAAATGTGAAAACCATTGGATACATGGGAAATAATGAAGCGATAGTAATACATCCATAGAAAAGAAAATTGGGTTTAGAATTTAAGGGGGTCTAAATTTTTGAAATGACCATTCATCTTTACCTTATCCTGAAGATTTTTCATTTCAATAACCGTCGGAATCATTTTTTTCAAATGCTTTAGGATATAATTCTCTCGTTCCATTTCATTATCCAACATCAATAACTCATATTCTTGTTGAGAAGACAATCCGATATGATGCCCCAAATCAAAAGTACTGAACCCTTCTTGGGAGGGATCATAGGTTTTATTGATATTCAAGGCCTCATAAAGTTCATGAATCAAAGCAATGATTTCATTCAAGATTATGGGGTTGGATGTCCAATCATCTTTTAAGAATTCTACTTCTGCACCCCCATAAAGTTTTACAGGTAATTTCCGGTAAAAATTCAAAATTCGGAACCGTCTCCGTCCTTTGGTTTTGATATCGGATTCTCCGGTAGGATATGTTTTTGTCGTTTCGAGCAATTCCACCTCCGTACCATATTCGACCACTCTGTTTTGGTCAAATTTCGGAATTCCGAATAATAGACAATCATTGACTAATTCTCGATAGCGGGGTTCAAATATATGTAAGTTGAGGTTTTCGTTGGGATATACCACTAATTTTAGGGGGAACATGGGTAAAAAAGCCATAAAATATCATTCATTATTAAAATCTGTGATGTTAATTTGAGTATATTACGATTCCATAACACGAAACTAACAGAAATTACGATTCATACGATTGTTAGTCATAAAAATTTTGTCAAGATGAAACATTCCCAATGTAAAACCAGATCCAAGAACATTCTACTATTTTCCCTATTTATTTTACTTTGTTTTTCTTCTTGTAAGAAAAAAGATTTCACGGCTAAAGAAATGCCCGAAACCATGGGCAATTATATTTATGCTTATACATCTGGTACCATCTCTCGTGGCGATGTCGTCAAAATTAGGTTCAACGCACCTTTGGCAGAAGAGGATAAAATAGGCGGGGTCATTAAAAATGGATTGTTGAACATTTCCCCCTCAATAAAGGGAAAGGCAGTTTGGGAAGACGATCGTACGATTTCATTTACTCCGGAAGGATATTTTTCCCCATCGCAACAGTACAAGGCCCAAGTACAAGTCAGCCAATTGTTTGAAAATGTTCCTTCGGATGCAAAATTATTCGAATTTAATTTCAGAACAAAGGAACAATATTTTAACGTAGAGGTAGATGGCGTAAATGCTGCTTCTACTGATAATTTATCCCAACAAGAAATTGTTGGGAGTATTTATTTTTCTGATGTCGTAGATTTGGAAGATGTAAAAAGCTTGATGACAGCCAGACAAAAAGGTTCTTCCCTTCCCATCGAATATACACAAGGGACATCATCTACAGAATATAAATTCAAAGTTTCTGATGTCGAAAGAAATACCGCCACTTCAGCGGTGGAGATTTCTTGGAACGGAAAAAAAATAGGTGTGGATGAAAAAGGAAGTAAAGATGTTGAAGTTCCACCATTGGGAGATTTCAAAGTAGTGAATGCAAGGGTGGTGAAACATGGCGATCCTCATATCCTTCTGACCTTCTCCGATCCGATGAACCGGGATCAGAATTTAAATGGCTTGCTCAAAGTAAAAAATTATAATGGCACATTACGTTATGTGATAGATGGGAACCAAGTGAAGGTTTTTCCTTCTAGCCAATTGAAAGGAGAACAAACCCTAACCGTATTTTCGGGTGTTCAAAATATTGCCGGTGCAAAAATGGCGAACCCGAGTGTCTGGTCATTCGAATTCGATCAAATTTTGCCAGCTATTTCTTTAGTGGGGAAAGGGGTCATCATGCCCGAGTCCAATGGTCTGATTTTTCCTTTCGAAGCAGTCAATCTAAATGCGGTGGAAATCGAAATCTTTAAAATTTTTGAAAATAATTTATTGCAATTTCTTCAAACCAATAATTGGGATGGTGATTACCAATTAAATCGGGTAGGGCGGATTGTCCATCGAGAAAAAGTAGAACTTGGAAAATTAAATCCGAATGCCGACAAAACAAAGATGTCCCGCTATGCTATAGATCTCCAACATTTGATTTCCAATGAACCGGGCGCTATTTATCAAATTCGTTTAGGCTTTCTACCTGGCTACTCCGATTATACTTGTCCTGATGGTGATCAAACGTCAGATAACATGACATTGGTGGAAAATGTAAATGAAGATGGAGAAATGGAATCCATTATGAATTATTATTATGGCCCCAACGGTTATTATGATGATTATTCCTATCGAGATAAAAAAGATCCATGCAAGCCTGCTTTTTATAATTACAATCGCTTTGTAAAAAGAAATGTTTTTGCTTCTAACTTAGGACTGGTTGCCAAGAAAGGAAAAGATGGTTCTATTTTCGTTGCGGTCAACGATCTTCGAACAACAGATGAAATTCCCGGAGCAACTGTCAAAGCATTCGACTATCAGCAACAACTCATATCACATACAACAACAGATGGTACAGGTGTTGCATCTTTATATACCGATAGGGAACCTTATTTTATCGTTGTAGAAAATGGCATAGACAAAGGTTATATCAAAATCAAGGATGGAAATTCTTTATCTTTGAGTCGTTTTGATGTAGGTGGAAGCGTTACCCAAAAAGGAATGAAAGGCTACATATATGGTGAACGTGGGGTTTGGCGACCCGGAGATACACTTTACCTGAATTTTGTATTAGAAGATAAAGAAAATAGAATACCTGATTCGCACCCTATTTCTATGGAAATTTATGATGCAAGAGGGCAATTGTATGATAAAATAATTAGCAAAGATAATATTGGTGGAATTTATAGTTTTACGACATCTACCACTCCAGAATCACCTACGGGAAATTGGTCGGCAAAAGTAAAAGTAGGAGGCGCTTTATTTACAAAAAGCCTAAAAATCGAAACCGTAAAACCCAATCGTTTAAAAATAAATGTAGATTTCGGAAAGGATGAACTAACCCACGACGATGGCTACGCAGAAGGACAAATCGAATCTACTTGGTTGCATGGAGCAACTGCGGGTAATTTGAAAGCGAAGGTTGAAATGCAATTCAGACAAAAAGCAACCTATTTCAAGCAATTTAGCGATTATATTTTTGATGATCCGGCCAGAAGTTTTTCTTCTGATCCAATTGTAGTTTATGATGGAACGTTGGATAAGGATGGTAAAGCCAATTTTAAAGTGAAATTAGATGCTAAGGGTACAGCTCCCGGTAAATTAACTACAGGCGTTAAGACAAGAGTGTTTGAGAAAAGCGGTGATTTCAGTTCAGATAGTTACAGTATAACGTATAGTCCATATGATTCCTATTCTGGCGTCCATATTCCGAAAAATAAATACGGCGAAAAACGACTAGATTATGGAAAGAAAAGCAATATCGAAGTAGCAACGGTTGCTCCGGATGGTACACCCAAAGCCGGACGTAAATTAAATGTGGGTATTTATCGAATTAATTGGTCTTGGTGGTGGGATGCCGACGAAGAAGATTATACCAGTTATAATACATCCACCCATTATGGTGCGATTTCAAAACTAGATGCAACAACCAATAATAAAGGAGTTGCCGATGTTGAGTTGGAGATAGAACGTTGGGGTAGGTATTTAGTCCGGGTTTGTGATCAAGAAAGTGGGCACTGTACCGGTGATGTCTTCTATGCCGGTTATCCTTGGAATGATGATGAGGGACAGACCAATTCATCAGCAACCATGCTCATGTTTTCTTCTGATAAACAAGAATACAAAGTAGGGGATGTCGTACAATTAAGTATTCCCGCTTCAGAAGTTTCTCGTGGATTGTTGACCATAGAAAACGGAACAAAAGTTTTGGAATCAAGATGGTTCAATGTTTCCAAAGGAGAAAATAAAATTAAGGTGCAAACCCAATCTTCTTGGGCACCTAACGTCTATGCACATGTCACCCTTACGCAACCTCATGCACAAACCAATAACGATTTACCCATTCGTATGTATGGCGTTGTTCCGATAAAGGTAGTAGATCCTAAAACCCAACTTAAACCGGAAATTAAAATGGCGGATAAAATCCGACCCGAAGAAGAATTCACAGTAGAAGTGGCAGAAAGTAACGGTAAGCCCATGGCATATACCATTGCTGTGGTTGATGAAGGCTTGTTGGATCTCACTCGATTCAAAACACCCGACCCTTGGAATGTGTTTTATGCCAGGGAAGCACTAGGCGTAAAAACTTGGGATATGTATGATCAAGTACTAGGAGCCTATGGTGGTGATCTGGAAAGAATCTTAAGCGTAGGTGGTGGATTGGCGGTCAATAAAAAGAAAGGAGGAGAGCAAGCACAACGTTTCAAACCCGTGGTAAAACATTTAGGACCCTTCTTTATCGGCAAAGGAAAAAAAGGAAAACATACCATTAAAATGCCCAACTATGTAGGCTCCGTTAGGACGATGGTCGTGGCTGCCAACGATGGGGCTTATGGTAAGGCAGATGTTACGACTCC
>JAHDDR010000256.1 GCA_020629255.1 Saprospiraceae bacterium
GGCATTGGCGACTACTTTATTCATAATCAGTAATTTTTTTGATGCCCAAAGGTAATGAATTATTGGAAGCAGCCAGATTTTGGCTATTGAAAATTATAAGGTATATTTTTAAAGCCTCTAAAAAACTTTTTGGGATAACATCAAATAAAAAGGCATGACCCTAATTCATGAGCCATACCTTCAATATAATTGTTGATTGGGAAACTATATTTATTTTTTAATGGTTTCAACCAGTTTTTTAATGTCGCTGGTTTTGATTTTGGTTCCTTGGATTTTAAACGTAAAATATACGACTTCACCACTCACGGGATCAAATACGAACATGGATTTGTTGACGGTAATTCCGGGCTGGAAATAATAATAGCCTTCCGTTTTTTCTGTAATGATTTCCTCTATTTTTTTCTGACTACAAATTTCAAATTTGTACGGATAAATTTTCGCAATATCACTTTTGCTTAGCCCTACTACTGTTTCTTTACAAAACAACAAAGTTTTTTCTTTTATTTTGGAAGCCTTATCGTTATATTTTTTTTGTAAACGTTTAACAATGCTTAGACTATTCCCGCTTATTTTATTATCCTTCACAGAATCCATTGCTTGAGCCATGGACTGTATCATGTTTTTCACCCTAAAAGAACAGTCCGTTAAATTCGGTTCGTTCTGATAATGGTTGATCGGACAATATGCTAACATATCTGTATATTTATATTTCCATATTTTCTTTTTACCTCCATTAAATAAGGCTAAGTAATGATATGTCTTATCT
Organism: Saprospiraceae bacterium; assembly: GCA_020629255.1. GTDB lineage: Bacteria > Bacteroidota > Bacteroidia > Chitinophagales > Saprospiraceae > JAHDCE01. Next base: position 767 of record JAHDDR010000256.1, read on the forward strand.
CCCGAAACAACAACTGGCATTAAAAAGGAGGCGGTAGGATCTGATAATTTTTTCTCAAACTCTCCTGGAGAAATAATTTCAAAAGGAGTGGCTGTCCAAAAATTTTCCATACTGTATTTTGCACGAGCATCAAACGAGACATTCCCAGTCGTTACCAAATAAGTGGTCGAGGCTTTGAATTGAATATAGTCTGTGCTTTTATGACCTACTGCTGAAAGTTGAGAAAATCCAACATTCATGTAAAATCCAAAAAGAATCACTAATAGAAATTTAAACCTAATCATAGCATGATTTAATTTTAATAAGAAGCTGTTTGGATTTTGTATTTGAAAATTGTTAAACTTTAAAACAGCTTCCAAGGAATTTATATAAAATCAGGGGTAATATATTGCAATTCATCCCCCATTTCTTCTTCATGTATCAAAATTACAGCCTTGATCCTATTCAAAAAAGTACAATTTTTAGCTTTCCTAGAGAAAATATACTTAGAAGTATAGGCTTAATTAATTAAAAATCAGATCTTTAAATTGGAAAAAGATAATACAACTATCTATCAGTATAGGAAAAAAAGCAGCATGAAAACGGTTCAAAATTTATACTTTTTGAAACCGCCGTTTCATCAAAGCATCCAAACCTAAAAGAGTTATACTCGTTATAAAAAGCATAACTAAGGTTTGTAAAACGGGAACGGGAATCCAAGAACAGGAATCAATAATAAATTGATTGATTTCCTTGAGATATACCGAATAGGCTGATGTGGTTCCAGGTTCAGTACGCCATAAAAGGACGATGACACTGAGTAACAAGAGGCTAATCAAAACCCAAAATATTTTATGACCGAGGGGAGAAATAATCGGTGTTGTTTTGACAATATATTCGGGAGGGGGAAGGGCATCCATTACTTTATTGGTGAAATTAAAGGATGGTTCTAACAGTTCCCCTTTTGTTAGATTTTGATGTAAGGCATTCCTCAGCATGAAGGCTTCTTTTGCAGAAGGGTCATCCTCCAGCAATTGCTTCATCATTTTTCTTTCTTCCTCCGTACATTCGTCGTCGATGTACTTCCACCACATTTGTTCGTCCGAATGCTTCATAATAAATCCTTTATTTCCTCTCTAAGATAACGAGTTAATTTGTTTTTCAGGGTTTCCCGCAAGCGATATAATTTCACTTTAACATTGCTTTCTGTCAATTCTAATATCTCTGCAATTTCCTTTACCGACTTTTCTCCTTGATAATACAAGGTAATGATATTGGCATCAACTGGAGATAATTTTTGAATGACCTCTCCTAATACTTTTTTCAAATCATGCTGTTCGGTGTATTGGCTAGGTGTTATTTTATCATCTTTGATTTGTAGATAACTTTCCTCTTGATCCATCGAATAAACATTCATTTTTTTCTTTCTGGAATGGTCTATCGCCGTTCGGAAGGCTATCGAATATAACCAAGTAGAAAATTTGGATTCCTTCTTAAAAGAATCAATGGTTTTGAATACCTTTATAAAGGTGTCTTGAGCCGCCTCCTCCGCTTCTTCTTGACTTTTCAATACCCGAAAACAAATCGTAAATACATAATTTTGATATTGACGCATCAACTTGGAAAAAGCAACCCGGTTGCCCTTCTTCATTTGTTGTATCCATATCAAATCTCTATCCATGTCTAAATGTACGTCAGTTTGATGGCTTTGACGATGATCGTTTTTATTCGGTTACAAAAAAATGTATTTTTCTATCTTAAAATATTTTTTTAAAAATTTGTAACCACAATCGATTTCCCCCTCGTCATAGGTCTCGAAATTACATTTGAAAAAAATTAAAATTATATAGTCATGTTATTTGAAGCTCTTATTCCAATTACCTTGTTTATCTGCTCATTTGCAGCGGGTGTCATTATCACCTACATTAATAGAACCGCCAAACACAAAGAAAGAATGGCCTTGATAGAAAATGGTCTGGATGCTGGCATCTTTGATGTAAAATCAAATAAAAAGAATAAAAAAACCAACTTTTCCAGCTCCTTGAAATGGGGAATGGTATCGGTAGCTATCGGTATGGGATTGTTAGTAGGCGGTGTGCTAGATGCAATTCTAGGTTGGGAAGAAGTCGCTTACTTCTCTATGATTCTTCTTTTCGGAGGTGCGGCTCTTATCGGGTATTATTTGATTATGGAAAAGAAAGAAAAAGAAGAAAAAGAAGAACAAGATAAAAAAGACACATTGGTCTGAAGTTTTTTCTTTTTAGAATGACGAATCATCCATTCTTTCGAGAATGGCATCAGCTGGAGGAGGTTCTCAATAATGAGAGCCTCCTTTATTTTTTTAAATTTATGATCTAAAAGCCATGATATCAACCGAAGAATGGAAAAATGCAGGCCAATATTTTAAATTCGATAGCCATTCGATCTTTTTCCAAGAACACAAAAACGACAATAAACCTAAATTACTTTTATTACATGGATTCCCTACTGCCTCTTGGGATTGGTATAAAATGTGGCCTTTGCTTCAAGAAAAATTCCATG
>JAHDDR010000077.1 GCA_020629255.1 Saprospiraceae bacterium
GATAGAAAATGTTAATTCGTATGAATACACAAGTCCAACATACTACTAATTTATACCATCGTTTATACACGATGGGTATGGATATTTATCAGCAAAGGCACCAATCTAAATTGAGCAAAGATGATTTTGTGGATCATGTCCTCCATAAAATGATAGAAGAAGTGCTGTCGAAAGGAGAAGAAATCCATTCACAACATTTTATCAACCTCGCCTATTGGAGGGTGATCGATTTTTTAAAACAACCCCAATACCTTGCAGAATGGGATGATAGGGTAGATGTTATTGATGATAGTAGAGCAACTCATGCGATAGATTTAAAATTCTATTCTTCTTTGTTCAGGCAGTTGGAAAAAATGTTGCTCGATGCCAATACAAAAGAAAAAACCATTGCCGTTAAGTTGATGTATGTAGTGAAGGAATATGGTTTGACAAAATTCTTGGGTGTGAAATTAGAAGACTTTACAGAAAAAATCCCATCTACCCGACAAGGGAAGGAACACCATGTCAAGAAATTCAAACATTATTTATCTGAGTTGCAGTTTAATAATCGAATGGGAAATACTTTGGATGAATTCCTTCCCCAAGAAATTTTGGATTTTTCTAAAGATGCGCAGTATCTGGCTTTGGATTCTAAAGTGAAAAAACTGCAATATTATGCAACGGAAAGAAAACGGGATGCTATACGTCTGACGAAAAGTCTGAAAAATATTTCTGAATTAGAAAACTCCAGATTTTCTTCATTATTAAACATGAAGGGAAATGTTTTGCCCCGTCAATTATTTTTGGCATTGATCCAATACTTGGAAGCCTCTTTTTATTATAGGGAAGTTTGTACTTGGGATGTGGGGTTTTTCATCAGTAAATATAATTATGCTTTTTGTCAAAAAAGGTTGGGTCAATATAAAAGCGCCAAGCAAAACTACTTGGATGCTTTGCATTGTTTGGATGAAAACAAAACATCTAATCATAAAAAAATTGCTTTGACTTCTGAAGCACTGGCAGAGCTATTTTTTTTGGAAAAAGATATTCAATCTGCTATTTCTTATTTTCAAAAAGCACGAGTCTTTCATCCTCATGACTTGGATTTACATTTCGGATTATTAAAATGTAATATTGAAATCAACGATATTTCTGAAATAGAAAAAGGAATGACTCAAATTGTGGATTTAGGAAAAGAAATTCCAAACCCATTTAAAAAATTGGTTTCAAATATAAAAGAAGAATATTCCAAGTATCCTATCATTAAAGATAGAGCCATGGATATTCTGGCAATGATTCAAAAATAATTTAAAAATTGTGATAACAATGAAAAATATAATTAAAACATCATTATTGGTTTTGTGTCTAAGTGTATTTTGTACAAGTTTTCAAAATCATGTAAATGATTTTGAAACGGAAAAAATAACAGTATCCGAAAAGGATATAGATACGAATGGAAAAGTTAAGGAAGAAACACCTATTCTAGGATAGGATGAATTATAAATATCTTTCCTGTATTACCTTGACATGATGAATTTCATGCCCTATTAGAATATAGGCGGCAACCCGTGCAGACATCGGGCTGCCGTTGGCATTTCCAATGTGTTGTAGCATGTCCTCATCCATACTCTTGAATAAACTAATGCTTGCCATCCTCACATTTTTATAATCGAGTATGACATCCGCCAAAATTAAGCGATCCGTTTTGGACATCGGTACATAATTGTCTTGGTCATAACCAGGCAAAGCTTCTTTATCTTTCCTTGAAAAACGCAGTGCCCGATACGAGAAAACCCGTTCATTATCTATAATATGTTGAAGTACTTCTTTAATGCTCCATTTTCCTTCTGCATATTTAAAATTCCCTTGTTCTTCGGTAAGTGTATTGAAAAAATCAAGCACTTGTGTCATGCTTTTTTCTAGCCCTTTTACAATATCCCATTCATCAGGGACCAATTGGATGTATTGATAATAATAAGGATTGTATTCTTCTGTTTTTAATTCTGAACGTTTCATAAATAGATGGTTATTTGCTACAAAGATAAATAATGAATTTTGGGTTTTCTGCTAAAATATCTATCGATTCGAACCAATGGTCCAAATGGTTTTTATAATTTAAATGCCGATTGGCGACGACTTGTAATTTACCTCCTTTTTTTAAACAACGATAAGCCGATTTTAATAATTGCAATGGAATTTGTAAATTAATTTCATGTCCGAAATGAAAAGGAGGATTCGTATAAATAGCATCAAAAAAATCATCCTTAAAAGGATCTAAATTATTGTTGAAATGAAATTTAATATTTTCCCCTTTTATATTTAATTCTGATGATTTTATGGCAAGGAAAGAATCATCCAATAAATGAATTTCTGCACTGTTGTTTTTTTGTTGTATTTCTCTAGCAATAATTCCATTGCCTGAAGCTAAATCCAGAATTTTGGAATCATTTTTATCCACAATTAAATGTTCCAGAAAAAATTGGGTAGCATAATCTATATGGTTCGATGAAAAAACACCCGGAAGTTGTCGATATGTAAAATCTTTAAAATGGATTTCTTGCATAAAATCCATTCCTGGAATTTCTTTTTTAGTTTTTAAAAATAATAATCTGGATTTTTTCTTCGCTTTACTTTGGGAAACATCATGAAAAAATAATTCAGCAATTTTTAATATTTGTGGACTAAAATGCCGGGTCATGAACCCACAGGTTATGCTAATATTATTAGCAGAATTCTTACTAATCAAATATAAAAAATAACGAAATAAATCTAACGATTTCGGAATATTAATAATAGCGATATCCAAGGTTCCATCCCCGGAAAATAAATCGGATAAATATATACTATCCTTAGCAAGATAATTGTTTTCCAAATTATTTTCAATGGACTTTTCTTGACTTTTTAAATGGATAAAAGTGCTAAGATGATATTGATTCAAATGACAGGATAAAAAACCAAATCGATCATTAAAAATACCCACTCTTTTATGAGTTGGAACATGTTCTAGAACCCATTCCAAAACATATTCATCCGCAGCACTCCAAGCTCTAAGCGATTTGTTTTTGCTAGGAGGATATCTCTCTATTTTTATTGGATGAACTGACATATAATACCGAATGAACGCTTAGTCCATGTACAAAGGTTTGTCCAATTTCTTAGAAATAATGAATGCAGCATTCACCAAGCCGACATGAGAATACAACTGAGGGAAATTGCCCCATTGCGAACCTGTTTTTTCATGCACATCCTCGCTCAATAATCCTAAATGATTGCTCCCTTTTTCAAGCAGCGTTTCAAAAATCTGGATGGCTTCTTCCAAACGATCCATTCTTGCCAATGCCTCAACATACCAAAAAGCACAAATCAAGAAAGTGGATTCCGGTTTTCCAAAATCATCCTCATGGATATACCGATAAAACAAACCGCTTTCCGTTTTTAATTTGCCCTCTAAAACTTCCAAATGCTTTTTAGCTTTATCACTTTTCGGATCGAGGTATCCCATATTAATCAACTGCAATAAACTCGCATCCAAATTAGAACCTCCTGCTGCTTGGGTATAAACGCCCCGTTCAGCATCGTAACAAGTTTCGATCATTTCGGCAGATTCTTCGATTAGTTGCTCTGCCAATAATTGCATATCCTTATTGCCGAGCTGTTTGGCAATTTTCAAACCCGCTTGGCTTCCTGCCCAATGGAATAAAAAGGTATAACAATGTAATTGCGAAGTACCTCGGAATTCCCAAAGCCCATTGTCCGGTTCTTCCATCGTTGTTTCTATCATGCGGAGGCAATGCATGACCAAATCTTCCAAACCGGTTTGATCATTACTTAATAAACGTTTATCCACAAACAAAGGGAGGAGGGTAACGAGTACTTGCCCGTACACATCATTTTGGACATGTTCATAGGCTTGGTTACCGACCCGCACCGGTCGTTCCCCCCGATATCCTTTCAAAGGAAGGATCTTTTCTACCGGGTCATCCACAATGCCAATTTTGAACAAAGGACGAATCCGGCCTTGCTCATTCAAGGCAATATTTTGAATATAACCGGCATATTCTTCTAGAATTTTAAAATGGCTGAGGTCATTTAAAGCTTTTAAGGTATAATGGGCATCCCGAATCCAACAATACCGATAATCCCAATTACGAGTGCTGCCGGGATATTCCGGTAAACTGGTGGTCGAAGCAGCAATGATGGCTCCGGTGTCCTGATATTGATGTAACTTCAAGGTCAAAGCAGAACGGATAACCGCATCTTGATGGAATTTTTCTGTCGATGTATTCAAGACCCAATTTTGCCAATAATCGATGGTTTTGGTCAAGAACCGTTCAGCTGTTTCTTCAATCGGTCCTTCTAGGGGAATGCCGTATGTCAAAACCAAATACTTCGTTTTATTGAGGACAAAGGGTTGTTCGGTATCAATGAAATTCAAAGGAATATCCGTCGTAAGACGTACTTGTTGTTTTAAACCTTCAAAACGAATGTGGCTGCTTCCAAAAACTTTGCTTGGAACGGTTTCGCCATAATTCCCTCTTGGATTACAAGAAACAACGATTCTAGGATTACCCGAAATAGGAACCAATTTTCTAAAGAACATCAAGGGTTTGAATATCCGTTCTTTATTAAAGAATCGAGGAACATAGTCTATGACTTTGTAGGAACCATCTTCGCATTCGAACGTGGTTTCCAACACATTGGTATTATAAATGTATTGCTGGGATGAAGAGAAGGTGTCCCATTCGGGTTGGACAGAAAAATTGCCCCCTTTTTCATCATCCAATAAAGTGCCGAAAATAAAACTGCTGTCAAATTTAGGCCAACACATCCAACCTACGTTGGCTTTATTATCAACCAAAGCCAAATAAGCGCAATTTCCGATGACTCCATAATTGTATTTATGCTGCTCCATCCTTTTCTATTTTAAGATGTACATTTGTTCCTTTAAATCAGTTTCGCCGACAAAATAGGAAATAGATGAGAATAGAAGGTTACTTGGAACACCCAATTCTGAAAATTACGGTTTTTAAGATGGATAACCGTTTTTCTGTCAAGTTTGAAACCCGGAATTATGAGCAAACCTATAAATTAAGAATGGGGAATGGGATGGATACATTCGAGAATGTAAAAAAATGGGTGGATGATGAAATGAAGGAAAATGTATTGTCTCATTTTAATTTGATGCACCAATTGTCCTTGCAACAATATTTAAAAATGGAACCTTCAGACGAGGATGAATTTGAGGATATTATTTAAAATTTTATCCCAGGGTGTTTTTATGATCACTGATATATAATTCCACATCGGGCTTTCCTTTGATAATAAGGAGTTGTTCTGCGGGATCTGGTTTCAATTCCCAAAATCCTGTACCGTTTACGGCTGCAGTTTCGCCAATATGGAGAACGCCTTCTTTATAACGCAGGCTTCTTTGGACCCCGAATAAGGAAGTATGATCGATATTATGTTTTTTTAAATAATTAACAAGCGTTTGATTGGGGGGAGACCAGCTATTGGATTTTAAGTTCACATCCTTGACCAAAGAAACTTGGACATGACCCAATTCAACAATGGCTTCATGGGTATCATCTTGTATGATGAAATTAACGGCATTTTGGTCATGGATGATTTTTTTCCAAGAACTGCTTTTTCCACTTTTTACTTTTTTCTCCACAATCACTTGATAGAAAACACAAGGCCGACCAGAAAGAGGAGCTTCCAGAACTTGATCGATTTTCTTGACCCGACCAACGATTTTCCCCACTTCTGCATGATTGAAATCTATAATTCTTTTGCCCTTTTGTTTCTTGAGTTCACGCCGTGTTTTAGTCTCATTATTGAAATAATAAGAAATGGCTCCAACAGCAGCAATGGCAGAAATAACAAGTAATGGTATAATGGGTTCCATATATGATTAGTCCATATTATTTTCAAAATAAAAATTGAAACTAAAATAAATTATCGGCAACTCAAAAAAACTATACTAATTTAGTGCCGTGGAAAATTATCTTATCGTAATAGCCGGACCTACGGCATCGGGTAAAACAGCCTTGGGTATTTCATTGGCACAACATTGGAACACCTCGATCATTTCCTGTGATTCCAGGCAATTTTATAAGGAATTGAATATTGGCACGGCAAAGCCAAGCCAAGAAGAGTTACAAGCAGCGCCCCATTTTTTTATTCATAATAAAAGCATTCATGAGCCCTATTCGGTAGGCGATTATGAAACCGAAGTAATTCCCTTTTTAGAACAACAATTCCAAAAACAGAATCCTTTGATTTTATTAGGCGGCTCTGGTCTTTTTATCAATGCTGTTTTATTCGGCTTGGATGATTTTCCGGATGTTTCTGATGAAATTAAAGCATATTATGTTCAGAAGGAAAAAGAAGAAGGAATCATCGCTTTACAAAAAGAACTACAAGAAAAGGATCTCCCATATTATAATGAGGTGGATATTTCCAATCCACATAGGTTGATAAGAGCATTGTCTGTCATCAGAGCAAGCGGGAAACCCTTTTCATTTTTCAGGAATCAAAAACCCAAGTCCAGAAATTTCATTCCCATCATTATCAATCTGGAATGGGATAGAGAAGAACTTTACGATCGGATTAATCGACGGGTAGACATAATGATGGAAGAGGGGCAATTAGAAGAAGCCCAATCCCTATCCGGTCTCCAGCACCTCAATGCACTCCAAACGGTAGGTTATCAAGAATTATTCGATTATTTCGATAATAAGACAAGTTTGGAAGAAGCAATAAACCTGATAAAAAGAAATTCGAGAAGATATGCCAAGCGGCAAATGACCTGGTTCCGGAAAATGGAAAATGCCAAATCATTCCACCCGTCACAGCTAGAAGAAATAATCGCTTATATTGCAGCGAGTATGGAGAAAATTTAACAATTCCATTCTAATAAATCAGCCGAATGCTTCAATTTTTAAAGCAAGTTTTTTCCAAATACAAGGATATAGAACAGCATATCATCTATTTGGTATGGGCTGAGTTTTTCCTTCAAATGGTCAATTCTTCTTTCTTTTTATTGTTCAATTACCACATGGCAGCCAATGGATATGAAGATTACGAAATAGCCAATACGATTGCTTATCGTTTTCTCATGGTGATGCTATTGGGATTGCCATTAGGATTTTTATTGAAGCGAGTGAAAATCAAACCCTTTTTTCTAGTGGCTTCCCTTTCTGTTCCGATCATTTCGTTATGGGTCATTTATTGTGTGTACCTACAATGGGATTGGGGTGTGAATGCAGGAATGATTCTTTGGGGTGTCGGTTTTGCCTTTTTTCAGGTCGGCGGTTTACCCTTCATTCTTTCTTATGCCAAAAAAGAAACACATAGCGAAGCCATCTCCTTGTTTTTCCTGACATGGAGTGCTGCGATATTCATAGCCGGCATGTTTAATTATTTCCTGCACAACCTAAATCCTACTTTATTTGATGAAGGTAGGGTCTTGGCGATTTATAGTATAACTGGATTCCTTTCCTTTTTTATGGTTTTGAAAATAAAGGTGGAAGAAAAACCGGATAATCAATCACAATTTGAATGGAAATCATTAATAGAAGATTATGATTGGAAACTAATTATCAATGCTACGATCCCAACCCTAATCATTGCCATAGGTGCCGGGTTTACCATTCCGGTCATTAATCTATTTTTCCTGAATGTTCACGGCGTAGAATCCGATGAATTTTCGGTCTATGGTAGTTTGACATATCTAATGGTGGCTTGTGGCATCTTTTTCATGCCTTTTGTTCGTCGTAAATTTGGCTACCAAACAGCCATCACCTTATTTCAATCATTAGCCGTATTGGCACTGTTCTTATTGGCGGTTACCGAATATTTCAAAGAATGGGAATATGCCGTTTATATGGCTATCTTTTTCTACATCATCCGTCAACCCTTGATGAACGTGGCTGGACCCATGACTTCAGAACTGACCATGTATTATGTAGGAAAGAAAAACCAAGAACTTATCTCTGCCATGAATTCTTCCATTTGGTCGGGTAGTTGGTTGTTCAGCATGACCCTATTTTCATACATGCGACAACAAGGATTGAGGTATGTAACCATTTTTTTTATTACGGTATTCCTTTATATTATTGGTGTTTTATGGTACAGGTATTTAATCATATTGTATGAGAAAAAGAAAAAAGGGGGCAGGGATAATAAATAATTCATATCATATTCATTTAATTTCATATTTAATAGTGGTATTATTGTACCCAATTAAGACTTTTTAAGTCATATAATTGTATAGATAAGTGTTCTGTTTTTTTGATTAAAATTTATTGTAATGGCGATTAGGATTAGACCTGATGAACAACCCGAAGAAGAACAACCGAATATCCCTCAACATGATGATCGTCCGAGAGGAGGAGGCGGTGTCGGGAATTTGACCATGTTTCTTCCCATGTTATTGGGCTTGTTCCGCAAGAGCCCTAAATTAGCCTTACTTCTCGTAGTAATAGGAGGACTCTTCTATTTTTCTAGAGGTGGTTGCGACGTAGGACCTATGATTGGAGATGATGAAGGAGGTGGAACAATCGTAAGCCCATTTTCAATGGGCTTAGATATGGATCCAGTGAAATATGGAAACACTTCCGTTTATGAACCGTTGGCGGATAATAGAAAGAATCCATTACCGGAATCGGTATCACTATTAGAACATACTCCCCGCAGGTTAAACCAAGGAAGCCAAGGCTCCTGTGTAGGATGGTCTGCTTCTTATGGAGCCAGAACGATTTTACATGCCAGACAAACCGGAGCGGATCCCAACCAAGTGGCGTTCAGCCCTTCCTATTTATACAATCAGATTGCATTGCCAGGTTGCCAAGGAACCTATTTGCCAGATGCTTTGGCCGTCATGAAGCAAGGAGGTGTTCTTCCTTTCGAATATTTTAGGTATGATGAACGTTCCTGTTCAAAAAAACCGAGCAGTCAAGAAAAAAGAGCCGCTCAAAATTTCAAAATTAGAGATTATCACAGATTGACAGAAGGAAGAAGTTCAAGCCAAAAACCGAATATGTTGGGCATTAAGCAAAACTTGGCTGCTGGTGCACCAGTGGTGATTGGAATGATGGTCGGTGGTTCGTTCATGCGGGCAATGGAAGGGAGAGAAGTATGGAAACCCTCAAGGAATGATTATTCTCAAAGAGGATTTGGTGGTCATGCCATGTGCGTAATTGGTTATGATGATTATAAATCCGGCGGCGCTTTCCAAATCATGAACAGTTGGGGCGAAAATTGGGGACAGGATGGAGTAGGTTGGGTTCGTTATGCTGATTTCCATCACTTCACTAAAGAAGCCTATGGTCTTTACCCAATGGGTTCTGCAGAGAAAGAAGCGGATGCCTTCGTAATGGAGTTTGGTCTGGTCAAGAATAAGGGAAGTGTCAATGTAGCCTTCAAACAAACAGGCGACAAGACCTTTCGTACGGTGACCTCTATGAGAAAAGGAGAAGATTTCAAAATCGAAGTAACCAATTCTATAGATTGTTATACCTATGTATTCAGCCAAGAAGCAAACGATGGCAAGGTATTCACTCTATTCCCTTATAATAAGAAACACTCACCTTTCTGTGGAATAAAAGGAACAAGGGTATTCCCCCGTTTCGAATCGCTATATCCAGACGATTCGGGTTATTTGGATTATATGGGCATATTAGTAACCAGAGAACCCATTGATTATGTACAGGTAGAACAAGCCCTCAACCAAGTACAAGGAAATATGGCACAACGGATGTCTAAAGTATTAGATGGCAAAGGTATGTTGGAAGGCATGGTTTATCAAGTGGATAAATCGATACAGTTAGGTACAAAAGATACACGTATGGGAGGGACTTATATCGTTATGGAAATTGATAAAGAATAATTTTACTTTTTATCCGGTTAATCGCAGCATCTTTGCATCAATTTCGTTTTGGAATTGATGCAAAGATATTTTGAGGGCAAATTACTTTAAGGCGAATGAAATTTAATCAAGGGTTATTCCTTTTGGGTACAATCATTTTTTTAATAACCTCCTGTTCCAACGACAACGAGGATCCTTTTCTACTTTATGATGTAGATGATGAGTTCACTATTACATTCGAAGAAGCATTTTCTATACAAAAAAGAGAACTCGTCTTTGATGTACAATCCATTCTGGGCTACGACTGTCCGGATCTACAAATAGATATATCATATTCACGTTCAGGTAATGAAATTTTCATTACCATAAATGATATTCTTAACTATTCGAATTGTAGTGAAGGAAACCATCCAGCAAATGGAAGCATTAATATAGGAGAACTTTCTGAGGGGAATTATATCCTTCATCTAAACCTTAGGGATGTGGTAATGAATACCGGCTTACTTAAAGTCAGTTCAACAGGATATCTCTTTCAAAACACAAATGAAGGAGGTGAACTAATTGGATTGGAAATGGACTTCAACCAATTGAATCGAATGCCGGATGGAGTTTTGTGGGGCAGAGTGGAGTACCATTCTTCAGATGATTTCAATCTTTATAAAGATTTTCTTGAAGATTTGGAGGACGTTGGAGCCGTACAGACCCAAATTCAAGAAGGAGAATATGGTTCCTTCAATATTAATCCTTTGGGTGAAATGATTTGGCGAGATTTTTCTAGCTTCGAATTTTCCCAATCCTTTTTATTTATGATGAACGAAGTAGAAGAAATCCAATTAGAAACTTTAGTTCAAGCTTTTTTGTCAGAAAATGGAACAGAGGCAGATATTGATCTTTTCACATCGAATGGAGGTGAATATTAAGTTGATTCACCAATTTACTTTTACTTATTTATTCTAGTAGTTTATTATTAGGTTTATCTACATTTGTGTCGATTAAAACACAGCAAATGATTAAGATAGATCTGATTAGTGATACAGTGACCAAGCCAACTCCCAATATGCTCGAAAGCATGTTCAAGGCAGAGGTGGGCGATGATGTCTTCGGAGAAGATCCAACAGTGAATCAACTCCAAGAATTTGCTGCTTCTATGTTTGGAAAAGAAGCAGCACTATTCTGTCCATCTGGAACCATGACCAATCAAATAGCATTGGCTATCCACACCTCAAGGCTCGATGAAGTTATCTGCCACGAATATTCCCACATTTATCAATATGAAACTGGAGGTTATGCCTATAACTCAGGGTTAGGCATTAAATTATTGCATGGAAATAATGGTATCCTGAATGCCGATCAAATTGAAAAAGCCATCAACCCCGTTTTTGATTGGTACACCAATAGCAGTTTAGTCGTGCTAGAGAATACCAGCAATAAAGGAGGAGGATCATATTATACCATAGATGACATCCGACCGATACGAGCACTGTGTGATGCCCAAAACATGAAACTTCATTTGGATGGGGCGAGGGTATTCAATGCGCTGGTAGAAACAGGCGAATCTACCCAAGAAATTGGACAATTATTTGACAGTATTTCCATTTGCCTCTCCAAAGGACTAGGAGCCCCGGTAGGTTCCTTGCTCATCGGTGATGCGGATTCCATTAAAATGGCACGCCGATTGCGAAAAGCGATGGGGGGAGGCATGAGGCAAGCCGGTTACCTGGCAGCAGCAGGGTTGTATGCTCTTAAAAACAACATAAGTCGATTAAAAGAAGATAATGATAAAGCTAAAAAATTAGGTGAAGTACTGGAAGGGTTGAACTATGTTCAAAGTGTCAGACCCGTAAAAACCAATATTGTTATTTTCGATCTACTAACTCCCCTCCAAGCAGATAAAGTATTGGCGAAATTGAAAGAAAAGGGCGTGAATGCTTCACCCTTTGGTCCTTCGACTATCCGCTTCGTTACGCATTTGGAAATTACAGATAGTATGATACTGGAAACCATTTCAATTTTGAAATCTTTAGAAAATGAATGGGAATCGTAATAGGAACGCCCTTTTGCATGAATAATCGTTACATTTGTAACATCTCATGATAAATAATCCGGTAAGATGATAAAATATTACTCCAAGTCGGGAAGGATGTTGGAACAATTGCCGGAATTGTCTCCTCAGTGCTGGGTCAATATCTCACCACCGTTCAGCCAAGAGGAATTGGAAGACCTGGCCTTACGTTTGGATATACCCATAGATTTTCTAACCGATTCTTTGGATATTGATGAACGCTCCCGTTATGAAAGAGAGGATGATCTCAGACTCATTGTTATCAATACTCCTATTTTGAACGAGGTCGATGACGAAATCGAAGCCACCTACATTACCGTTCCTATCGGGATTATCCTTACACCCGAAAATATCATTACCATTACTTCTTTTGATAATCCGGTACTGCAACTTTTCTTGGACAATAAAGTCAAGAACTTCGAGCCCGCCCAAAAAGGATTGTTCACTTTACAGATTTTCGAGCAAAATGTGTTTCGTTTTTTGACCTGCCTCAAAAAATTGAACCTTAAAAGGAATATGATAGAAAAAGAATTGTACGATTCCAGTCGTAGCAAGGAATTGAAACAATTATTAAGCATAGAGAAAAGTCTGGTTTATTTTGTAACCGCCCTCAGTTCGAATGAACTGCTAAAAATGAAAATGAAACGGGCAGATATCCTTCTCATCCGTTCTGATGAAGATAAAACAGATTTGTTCGAAGACATCATCATTGATAATAGCCAAGCCTTGGAGATGGCAAATACCTATACAAAAATCCTCCAAAGTACAATGGAATCTTCCGCCTCCATTATCTCTAATAATTTGAATATTGTCATACAAAGACTCACATTAATTACTATTATTTTAATGGTTCCTACCTTGGTCGCTAGTTTCTTCGGTATGAACATGCCTACCGGTTTGGAAGATTCCAACCAAGCCTTCTATTGGATCATCCTTATCAGTGTTATCCTGACCTTAATCCTAGTTTGGATTTTCCGAAGAAAACGAATGATTTAACAGCAAATTTCTTCAAAAACCTTATCTATCACTTTTTTGCTGATTTTGGAAATTAAAAAAATATTCGAGTTATTAACAATGTTGGTAAAAAGCGCTTACTTGTTAATTAGCTGGTAGCCAGCTTGTAACAATGTTTATCCACATTTTGTGGAAAACTTCATGTTTTTTGAATCTGATTTTTCTCGTAAATTAGCTTTGCGAATGAGAAAATGGCTCCCTTTTCATTCTTCTTATTTGCAAGACATGCTTTTATACCTCATTAAGCGGGAATACATAAAACGGCTGTGAGAGTTAATTCGGGAAAATCTTACCTTAATCTAACTTTCTCACCATTTTTTACATGAAAATTTAAAACAGCAATAACGCCTTTGTTATCTCAAAGGCACTAAACAAGGTTTGTCTTTTTGATAGTTCCTAAAAAGAGTATGTACTCTTCTTTAGTAGTAAGATATTTTGATATGAATTATTTGATAATGAAAATGACAGTTGCAACTAAATGAAAAACAATAAAAATCAGAACACAGAACCTATGTTGGTGGAAAACCCCAACCGCTTTGTTTTATTCCCAATCCAATATCCCAAAATATGGGAAATGAGAAAAAAAGCA
Organism: Saprospiraceae bacterium; assembly: GCA_020629255.1. Taxonomy (GTDB): domain Bacteria; phylum Bacteroidota; class Bacteroidia; order Chitinophagales; family Saprospiraceae; genus JAHDCE01. Next base: position 13,513 of record JAHDDR010000077.1, read on the forward strand.
TTGGCTTGTTTTTGGACAGCTGATGAAATAGATTTGGAACAGGATATTGCCGATTGGCAAAACAAATTGAATGATGATGAAAGACATTTCATCAAACATGTATTAGCATTCTTCGCCGCCAGTGATGGCATCGTGAACGAAAATCTTTGTATTAATATGTACGAGGAAATTCAGATTCCCGAAGCCCGTTCTTTTTACTCTGCACAAATCCAAATCGAAGATATTCATTCAGAAACCTATAGCTTACTGATTGATACCTACATCAAAGATGCGAATGAAAAACAAAAACTACTCAATGCAATTGAGACCCTAGATTGTGTGAAGAAAAAAGCACAATGGGCGATGAAATGGATCGAAGAAGCTCCAAGTTTTGCCCATCGCCTGATTTCTTTCGCAGCAGTAGAAGGTATTTTCTTTTCCGGATCTTTTTGTTCCATTTATTGGTTGAAGAAAAGGGGACTAATGCCCGGGTTAACTTTCTCTAACGAGTTGATTAGCCGGGATGAAGGAATGCATTGCGATTTTGCCTGCCTTCTATATTCTATGTTAGAAAATCCACTTCCTAAGCAATTGGTTCAGGATATCATTGTAGAGGCAGTGGGCTTTGAAAAGGAATTCGTTAGTGATGCCTTGCCAGTTTCATTAATTGGTATGAATGCAGATATGATGACCCAATACATCGAATTCGTAGCAGATAGATTATTGAATTCTCTTGGGAACGAAAAATATTTCAATGCCACCAATCCATTCCCGTGGATGGACTTGATTTCTCTACAAGGGAAAACCAATTTCTTCGAAAAAAGAGTTGGAGATTACCAAAAATCAGGCGTGATGTCTGATCGGGATAAACAAATATTTTCCTTGGACGAAGATTTTTAAAATCAGTAGACTTTATTCCGAATAGTTTTTTAAGGAAGGGGAATTAGAGATTTTACAAAAGATCTATTTACCTATAATCAATTATTCGTAATAAAATCTAGGAAAGAAAGAAAACCATTTTAGAACTTTAGATAGGTTACGGGAGGATGAGAAAACCCTTGATCACCATGTATTCCCATATCTTGGAACCCATCTGCCATAAATTTACAATTACATTATGCAGGTAGTAAAGCGAAGCGGAAAAAAAGAAAGCGTTTCTTTTGACAAAATTACAGCACGGATCAAAAAGTTGTGCTATGGCTTGGATGCGAGGTATGTGAGTCATATCGAAATTGCAAAAAAAGTAATCCAAGGATTATATGATGGTGTAACCACCACCGAATTGGATAACCTAGCCGCCGAAACAGCAGCTACAATGGCAACCATCCATCCGGATTATGCTCTTTTGGCAGCAAGGATTGCCGTATCCAATCTCCATAAAAATACAGACAAGTCTTTTTATAAAACCATGAAAAGACTCCATGAATATATTGATCCCAAAACCAACACAAATGCAGGTTTGATTAGTGATGAAATTATGGAAATCATCACGACCCATAAAGACCGTTTGGATTCATCCATCATTTATGACAGGGATTATGAATTCGATTTCTTTGGTTTCAAAACCCTCGAACGATCCTATCTGCTCAGAATGGATGGAAATGTGGTAGAACGTCCACAACATACACTCATGAGAGCCGCCATTGGTATCCATGGAAAGGATATTGAAGCAGCCATCGAAACCTATCGTCTGATGTCTGAAAAATGGTTCATCCATGCCACGCCGACCTTATTTAATGCAGGAACGCCGAAACCACAGCTTTCTTCTTGCTTCCTTTTGTCCATGACAGATGATAGCATCGGAGGAATTTTCGAAACGTTGACCCGTTGTGCAAAAATATCACAATCGGCAGGAGGCATCGGTTTGTCTATCCATAATATACGTTCTAAAGGAAGTTATATCAAAGGAACTGGTGGAACATCCAACGGAATTATTCCGATGTTACGGGTATATAACGACACCGCTCGATATGTGGATCAAGGAGGAGGGAAAAGAAAGGGAGCTTTTGCCATCTACCTCGAACCTTGGCATTCCGATATCATGGAATTCTTGGATTTGAAGAAAAATCATGGAAAGGAAGAAATGAGAGCCCGCGATTTATTCTATGCCATGTGGATTCCGGATTTATTCATGCAACGCGTAGAAGAAAATGGAAATTGGTCTTTGTTCTGTCCGAATGAATCACCGGGATTACATGATACCTATGGTGGAGAATTCGAAGCCTTGTATCATAAATATGAACAAGAAGGAAAAGCGAAGGTGACCATCAAAGCCCAAGAATTATGGTTCAAAATCCTAGAATCTCAAATTGAGACCGGTACACCTTACATGCTATATAAAGATGCATGTAATAAAAAATCCAACCAGAAGAATCTAGGAACGATCAGAAGCAGTAACCTTTGTACGGAAATTGTCGAATATACATCGCCGGATGAAGTAGCGGTATGTAATTTAGGTTCGATCGCATTACAAAAATTCGTGAATGGCCCTGGGGATTATGATTTTGACAAATTATTCGAAATAGCTTCCGTTCTTACCAAGAATTTGAATAAGGTCATAGATGTCAATTATTATCCCATAGAGGAAGCGAAAAATTCTAATTTGAGACATCGTCCAATTGGTATTGGTGTGCAAGGATTGGCAGATGCCTTCCTTCTCATGAAATACCCCTTCGATAGCGATGAAGCAAGGAAATTGAATCGTGAAATTTTTGAAACGATTTATTATGCTGCGGTAAAAGTATCCTGTGAATTGGCTCAAAAAGAAGGAGCGTATCAATCCTTCGAAGGTTCTCCAATGAGCAAGGGAGAGTTCCAATTCGATATGTGGGGTGTAACACCGACCAACCGTTGGGATTGGGAATCGCTCCGTAAAGATGTGATGAAACATGGGATAAGAAACAGCTTATTGTTGGCTCCTATGCCAACGGCTTCAACATCACAAATATTAGGAAACAATGAATGTTTCGAGCCTTACACGGCGAATATTTATACTAGAAGAACATTGTCCGGCGAATATATCGTGGTCAATAAACATTTATTAAAAGATTTGATCCAATTGGGTATGTGGAACGAAGAAATGAGGGAAGCACTGATGGCATCCAACGGTTCAATACAGAATATCAACGGTATTCCACAAGAACTAAAAGGTTTGTATAAAACGACTTGGGAAATCAGTATGAAAACGATCATTGATATGTCCGCAGATCGTGGAGCTTATATTTGCCAAAGTCAAAGTATGAATCTATTTATGGAGAATCCGAATTTCGCCAAACTTTCTTCCATGCATTTCTATGCCTGGAAAAAAGGACTGAAAACAGGGATGTATTATCTGAGGTCGAAAGCAGCGGTAGATCCCATCAAATTTACGTTGAGCCAGAAACACCAGACACAGTTCAGTCAAGAGGAAAAACAGCCTAACGTTGTGATGCCTTCTCCGATGCCAACGACAAAAGAGAACACCAACAATCAAAATATGATGGAAATGAAACCCATCGAAAAACAGGAAATCAAGGCTTGTAGCCTAGATGATCCGGATTGCATTATGTGTTCGGGTTAAAATAAAAAGGGCTTGCCCTTTAGGTAACAGCGTTTAGTTGAATACCGCTTTTCAAGCATGTCTGAGCCATCCTTTTCCCGAAGGATGGCTTTTTTTATCCTAATATTTTAATGAATCTGTTACATTTAGTATCTTGATTAGGGAAGAATAAAATTGGGAAAACTTCAAAATATGAAATTGAACATTATAACTTATACAATTACAGTTGTTTATCTAGTTTTTTTGTGGAATAATTCAGAAGCACAATCTCTGATTTGGGCACATGAAAAACAAAACAGTTACTCATTTTCATCTCCTAAAGCTTATGATTTGAATTCTGATGGAAATTTGGATATTGTTGTAGGTTTTGGTCTGGATGATGACTCACCCAATCCGAATGGAGCAATGGCTTTAGATGGTATAACCGGAAATGAATTATGGGAATATCTTGATCCGGAAAACGATCAAATATTTTCTACCCCCATTTTTTTAGATACAAATAATGACAACCAAATGGATGTGATTATGGCAGGTCGGGGAGGCACCCTGATTGCATTGGATGGGGGGAATGGCGACTTGCTCTGGAGTTTGGATTATTCCCAATTAAATATTGAAGATTCGATTAAAATGAATGTGTACAATGGTCAATTTATTTCGGATGAAAATAATGATGATATTGATGATATTGTGATAACTATTGGAGGCACAGGAAAAGATGATGCAAGGATACCCGGAGTATTAACAGTCATCAGCGGAAGCGATGGTCATGTAATAAGCGTAGGTGAAATGCCGGATCAAAAAGAAACATATTGTTCCCCCTTAATAATGGATGTTGGTGCAGATGGAAACCTTGATGTGATATTTGGTTCCGGGGGGGAAACAATCCAAGGAAATTTATGGTCGGTACCACTTGGAGATTTATTAGAGAGTAATATGTCTAATGCCCAAATTATTGAAGAAGGGATAAATAAAGGATTCATAGCCCCACCTTCTTTTGCAGATATGAATAATGACAATGTCCCGGATATTTTAATTCCCACTATGGATGGCCAATTAAAAGTAAGGGATGGAGTGGATTTAAGTATACTTTGGGAAGTATCCCACGATAATTCAGAAGCGTACACTCAACCCAGTATAGGACATCTCAATAATGATGAAATACCGGATGTGTATATGAAATTCCATATCGGCGAATGGCCTCAATATTCTTCGGCCATTTTTCAGCAGATAGATGGAGCTAACGGTAATTCTATGAGTACAGATACGGTTATAGGAATTAACATGCTATCTGGAGTGTTTAATGATTCCAATTCAGATGGTTTGGATGAAATTATAGATACTCGATTTTTGCCCAATGGTAATTTGGAATTATTTGTACATGATCCAAGTACAGGAGGAACAACTATACTCGAATCACAAACGGGACAAATGAATTTTGCTTCTACTCCTTTAGTAACAGATATTGATAATAATGGTTTATTTGATATCATTTATTTTCATTTAGAGGGGACAATGGGGCCTCAACCCGGTAATCCTTTTTTCATTAAAAGAATAGAAATGCCAGGGGAATTGAATTCGGCTTGGTCTGGATATTTAGGAAATGATACGGATGGTACATATAAAGAAAATTTAACAACGGCGATTCATTCTATTTCAAACCATAAGGATAGTGATTTATCGGTTGTAATCATACAAGATAAATTATTTTGGGAGTTGAATCGAGAAGTATTAGATGCAAAAATACACTTGTTTTCTTCTAATGGAAATCTTGTCGAAAAGAAATCAGTAACAGAAAATAATGGAACGTTAGAAACCCATAAATTGATTTCGGGAGTTTATTATTTATTGTTGCTGGATGAAGGACGTTCCTATGTTGCTTCATTTGTAATTAAATAGGATAATAGTGAATATAAAAAGGAATTGTATATTGATTTTTGTTTCCTTTGCTTTTTCATTTTTAGGAATGGCAAATGTTCAAGTAGAATTAAACGAAGCATTAATTAATACAACAGTATATGATAAATTGAACCCACCACAAGTATCTAGAATTTTTGCTTATTCTAACGTAGCTTATTATGAGGTTCTGGGGTGGGGGAGTGAAGCAGAAAAATCATTAGGGAATATTTTAAAAGATTATCCTAAGTTTAAAAAAATAAGAAATAAAAATATCAATAAAATAGATAAAGATTATGCTGCGGCACTTATTTTTATGGAAGTGAGTTCGAGTATGATTTACTCTCATAAAAGATATAAAGCGAATCTGATTCCCATATTCGAAAAGATTAAAAAAGGAATTCGTAAAAAGAAAATAAAAAGAACCGAAAAATTCGTTGCCCAATTTTTAAAAGAATATTTGGAATGGTGTAATAGTGATGGATTTAAAAATCGCTTGGCATTAAAAGAATATGAAGTAAAACGATCCGATTCTTTGTGGACACCTACTCCGCCCTCCTTTTTTGATCCCATCGAACCCCATTGGAAAACATTAAGGCTCTTTTTTTCGGATATGGAACAATTTTCTTGGAAGCCTTCTTTTGAGTTTTCTTACCATCAGAAGAAAGAATTTTATAAAGAATTAATAGAGGTCTACGAATATTAGAAAAACATAAAAAAAGAAGACCTTGAAAAAGCAATTCATTGGGATTGTAACCCCGTAAAAATGAATATGGTGGGTCATTCTTTACGCTTCGATTATCGAATGACACCGGCTGCACATTGGATCGGAATTATTAATATTCTAATTAAAGATCAAAAAATAGAAAAAAATAATGCAGCTTATTTGTTGGCAAGTTCTTCAGTGGTCATGGCTGATGCATTTATTGTTTGCTGGAAATTGAAATATGATTATAATTTAATTCGCCCCATTTCTGTCATACAAAAACATATCGATTCAGAATGGCAATCGACAATAGATAATCCGGCATTCCCAGAATATGTAAGTGGACATTCTATGGTGTCGATGGCAGTAGCCCAATTCTTGAAAAATGAATTAGGGAAGATTACATTTGAAGATACGACCCAAAAAAAATATACGTCTTTTACCAAGGAATATGATGATTTTATAGAAGCGGCACAAGAGGCAGGATGGAGTCGTTTTTATGGAGCATTATAAATTTTCAATAAGGTTTTATTTTATGCGGGAAAATATTACAGGAATTTAAAAATAA
>JAHDDR010000078.1 GCA_020629255.1 Saprospiraceae bacterium
AGAAGTATATTCCAATAAGATTTCATTGATATAAAATTAACACGAAATAACATCAGGGCGATAAAAAACGTTGTAATTTTATACTTTAATCATCCAACAAGAATCGTGAAGCCCTTACTTAAATTTTTTCCCTTCTTACTACTGACAATGATCCAAAGTTTTAATCAGTATGATGATCATTTTAATTATTCCGATGAACCGGAGCCGTGGAAAAAGATTTCGGAAAAAGGAGACTTGAAAGTATATAAAAGAACCCGCCCAGGAACGAATCTCAAAGAAGTGCGAATAGATTATGTATTCCATGTCAACGCAAAAAAACTACTGGACGAGTTAGATGATGCCGGAAATTATACCGAATGGATCTATAAATGCGGTGAGGCTAAAGTCATTTCGAAACCAGCAAAAAATGAAATTATTTATTATACACTAGCCAATGTTCCGAGTCCGATTTGGGATCGGGATATTGTAGCACATTCTGTTTATCAGTATTTTCCGGAAGAAAAAATACATTATTACGAATCATCCGTTCCAGAAAACGATGAAGAATTAGAGCCTGTTCGTAAAAAAGTGGTTCGGGTAAAAGATTATGGAGCCACTTGGACCATCAAAGAAGTGGAGGAAAATAAGATAGAAACCATCAATACCATATATATGGACCCTGGTGGTTCGATTCCCAATTGGTTGGCGAATATGACCATTTCAAAAGGACCCATAAAATCCATGAAAGCTTTGGAAAAGCGTTTGATGAATAATGTTGAGGAATAATTTATCCCTCAACACTCAAATCCATGACAAATTTTACAACTGTTTCTTTTGGTGTTCCATTTTCTAAGGCGGGTTTCCAATGCGGCATGATTTGGATCAGTTCTCCAATAGATTTCGATAATCCGTGAGAGATGGCACCATTGGCTCGGTAGGCAACCACTTCACCACTGGTAGCGATTTTCATAAAGACCGTAATTTTTCCATCATACTGTACGCTTCGTGCTTCTTCCGAATACTTGAAATAATCCTTGATAAATGCTTTTAAAACTTGATTTCCCCCAGGAAAAGAAGCCGTTCTGTCCATGATTTCAATATCAGAGCTAGACGACTTGGGTGTGTGCAAAGCCAACAAGTCGTCTTGGGCTTCCAAATAGAAGAATGAGCAGATAAATATGGTGCAAGTAATAATGGTTTTCATATCTGATATAACTGTGTAAAAGAGGGTGAGCGGAAAAATAAGTATTAATCCATTGTAAATTTTATGTTAAATTAATGTAAATTTTTTGAATATGCAAGAAAGAAAGAGGATTTTATAAGAGACTGATATATGAACATTATCCTAGAGAATGAGTTATCTTTGTTATTATGGAGGATATGAGACCTATTACGGATTGGTTGCCCATCACCAAGAAAGAAGTAGAAAAGAGGGGATGGACACAATTGGATGTGATCATTGTGTCGGGTGATGCCTATGTGGATCATCCTGCATTTGGTTCTGCGGTGGTGGGACGAATCATAGAAAGTAAAGGATTTAAAGTGGGAATTATTCCCCAGCCGAATTGGAAAGATGATTTTCGGGATTTTAAGAAATTCGGTGCTCCCCGTTTGTTTTTTGGAGTGACTTCCGGTTGTATGGATCCGATGGTGAACCATTATACTGCCAACAAAAGAAGGCGTTCCACCGATGCTTATACACCTGGTGGTGATGCTGGTTTCCGCCCGGATTATGCTACCAATGTTTATACAAAAATCCTAAAGGATTTATATCCCGAAGTACCGGTTATTATAGGAGGCATCGAAGCGTCTTTACGACGGGTGACCCATTATGATTATTGGAAGGATCAATTATTCCCAAGCATATTGGTCGATTCTGGCGCCGATATGTTGGTCTATGGCATGGGAGAACAACCGCTATTTGAAATTTTAAGGTTGTTGGATAGAGGTGTGCCTTTGTCGAATATGAAAAACATTCCTCAAACCGGTTTTTTAATTGAAGAAGATAGGGTTCCCAAAAATAAGAATTGGACGGATGTAAAAATTTCATCCCATGAAAAATGTTTGAAGGATAAGAAGAGTTTTGCTGCGAATTTTAAGGTTATTGAACAGGAGTCGAACAAAGTGCAGGCAAGAAGGATCCTTCAGCAAGTCAAAGATAAATGTTTGGTGATTAATCCGCCATACCCGCCGATGTTGGAAGATGAAATTGATGCTTCCTTCGATTTGCCTTATACCAGAGAACCCCATCCGAAGTACAAGAAAAGAGGATCGATTCCTGCCTACGAAATGATCAAATTTTCAATCAATATGCATCGGGGTTGTTTTGGTGGATGCAGCTTTTGTACCATTTCGGCACACCAAGGGAAATTCATTGCTTCCCGTTCGGAAGAATCCATTCTAAAGGAAGTGGACAAGGTAACGAAGATGTCTGATTTCAAAGGATATATTTCTGATTTGGGTGGTCCATCGGCCAACATGTATCGGATGAAAGGAAAAGTTCAGTCGATTTGTGATCGTTGTGTTGCTCCTTCTTGCATCCATCCGGTGGTGTGTAGCAATTTGGATACGAGTCATAAACCTTTAACGAAATTATACCAAAAGGTAGATGCCCATCCGGAAGTGAAAAAAGCATTTGTAGGAAGTGGTATCCGATATGATTTATTGGTGGACGATTACAATAAAAATAATGATGGAAGTTTAGAGGAATATATGGATCAATTGGTGAGCCGTCATGTGTGCGGCCGCTTGAAAGTGGCACCCGAACATACTTCCGATGCTACCTTGAAATTAATGCGGAAACCATCTTTCAAACATTTCCATACCTTCAAGAAAAAATATGATGAACTCAACAAAAAACATGGATTGAACCAACCTTTGATTCCTTATTTTATTTCGAGCCATCCGGGTAGCCAAGAAGAAGACATGGCGAACTTGGCGGCCGAAACCAAAGACATGGGTTTCCGTTTGGAGCAAGTACAGGATTTTACCCCCACCCCCATGACGGTGGCGACCATTATTTATTATACGGGTTTGCATCCCTATACGTTGCGTCCGGTATTTACGGCAAAATCGAAAAAAGAAAAACTCAATCAACATAAATTTTTCTTTTGGCATAAAAAAGAATATAGAAGGCAAATCCGGGAGTCTTTGGAAAAAATGGATCGAAAAGATTTAATCGAAAAATTATTGAATGATGCCAATCGACAAATCAAACACGAAATCATAAAAAATAGAAAAAAGAAAGATGGTCGTAAAGGACATCCTTCTGCTCGTTTTTCTAAGAGAAAAAATAACAATAAGCGAAGAAAAAAATAATTTTCTATTTCTTTTCCATATTGATGGCATCCCAAAAATCTTTTTGATACGTTCTACCAATCGGAATGTATTTTCCTTCAATCACAATTCTGTTTTTTTCGATAAAATCTATTTTTTCGATAGGGATAATATAGGATTTATGAACCCGAATGAACTGTTTTTCGGGCAATCGTTCTACAAATTTACGAATGCTTTCGAGGGTTAATATTTTTCCTTCTTGGGTTTGGATGTTGACGTAATCTCCTAAGCCTTCAAAAAATAAAATATCTGATACATTTATTTTTTTGACTTTATATTCTGTCTTGACGAAAATAAAATCCTGATCCGATTTTTGAGGAATGAATTGGGTTTCTACAACATCGGATTTGAGCAATCGTTCCTTGGCTTTGTTTACCGCAATAATAAAACGATCAAGAGTGATGGGTTTTAATAAATAATCTATGATATTGAATTCATATCCTTCTAGAGCATATTCATCGTAAGCGGTGGTCAGGATGAAATGGGTTTTATCTTTTAAAATTTTCATGAATTGGATGCCGGTGAGTTCTGGCATTTGTACGTCCAAAAAAACCAAATCCGGTTCATTCGCTGTGCAATATTGCAAGGCTTCAATGGGGTCTGAAAAAGTTTTTAGCAAGGAGAGTCCTTCAGATTTTTCGACATAATCCGAAATTAATTTAATGGCCAAAGGTTCATCGTCCACAATAATACAACTTAGCATATGTCGATTAATTTTAAATTTGTCTCAAAAGTATCTTTTTTTTCTGAAATATTTAGTTCATGTTTTTGTCCATAAATTAACTCTAACCTTTTTTTGAGGTTTTCTAAACCGATGCCTCCTGTTTTATCTTTTTCTTTTTTCTTGATTTTATTCTTGACCGACATCCATAAGTCTTTTCCTTCTTTTTTTATTTTTATTTCAATGGGTTGTTCTTCATTTTTCAAATCTCCGTGCTTGAACGCATTTTCTACAAAGGGAGCAAAAATATAAGGAGGTATTTTGATGTTTCCGATGTTCTCTCCAATATCCATTTTTAAAGAAGGGGAATAATCCAATCTTATTTTTTCTAGGTCAATAAAATCATTCAAATAATTGATTTCTTTTTTTAGTGCTATTTTTTCATCACTCTCATACAATGAATATCGGATAAGATTGGAAAGTTTCGAAATATAATCCAATGCCATATCCGATTTATAATAGACCAAGGAGTAGAGGTTATTCAAACTATTAAATAAAAAATGAGGATTGATTTGTGATTTTAAAAAAGACAATTCCGATTTTTTATTTTCTGCAATCGTTTTGTGATGTTGTGTTTCATTAAAAATAGAATAAACGAAAAAGAAATAAATGGCACCAATCAAACTGAAGTCGGAAGTGAAATAAGAATTATCAACTAAATAATACCAAACTGGAATATTGCCATAATAATTTCCTGAACCAAAAAAGTAGAGATACACCACTTCTTCAATAAAATACCTCAATCCTGCTAGAAAAATAAACATTAATAAAAGGTAGAGAACCATCTGTCCGTATTTCCTAGAAGGTACAGTATGCTTAAGTATAAAAAAAGTAAGTATGCCTGAAACCATAAATACCAACAAAGAAGAAAGTTCTAGGCCAATCCCTTGTAAGTTTCCAATGGATTCCTGAAAATATTTAGTGATGCTTTTCTTCGCTACCATAACAGATAGGACATCCCTGTAGAGATAGAACAAAAAGCATCCGCTGATTAAATGTGTCATTTTGAATTTCATACCTCAAAAATAAGGAAGATGAGGGCTTCCAAGCAAATAGAATACGGCAAACGACTCAAATCATCGGTAAACGGCAGGATCCATTCGGTAAACGACATTTTGGGCTGTAAACCATTGACAGACAAATATTAAACGTTGGCAGATTGCGGTTGCTACAGCTTCAAAAGCCCCTTAATTTTACAATCGTAATCGGAAAACAACGCTTTTATTTCACTTATATAATCATTTATCATGACACGTTTAATATCATCATCTAATAAAAATTCAAATCACATGAAAAATCTATTTGCTATAACACTTATGTTGGCTTTCAGTTTATCATTGGCAGCCCAAGACCAGGAGAAAGAAGTATTCATTATGGGTGCAATGCATACGGTATCAAAATTTACAAAGAAAGCCTACAAACCCTTGTATAAAATTGCCAAAGAGTACGAACCACAAGCCATTTATATAGAGTCGATTCCCAAGGAAGATTCTCTGAGCATTGCCAATACAATTCCTCGTTTTTTGGAGGTGTCTGATTCCCTAGCACAAGTTTTCGATTATGATGAAGAAAAAATAAATCGATTATTTGTAACCGACCTAAAGGATATGACCGTCGAAGACTTTGGTTACTTGAAACAATATTTTATTACCCAAAGAGATTACGCCAATTATAGATATTACTACTATTTGCAAATCTATGGTGCAGAAGGAGCAAAAAAACCATTGAGGAATGAAAATCAAGATATCACATTCAAATTAGCATTACATCAGAACATGAAAACTATTTCTTCTATGGATAATCAGACCTATCGAAAAGAATACTTCTTAGCATGGAGGGGATGTTCATCGAAAGGAAAAGAAAATGGCGACAATAAATATCTAATAAAATATTCTATAAAAGATATATTAGGAGGCTTGATGCCGTCACTATTTGGAAAATTAGGGCTTTACAGCAATAAAATGAATGCGGCAAAAAGAATGCACATCATTAATTCCTTCCGTTACTGTGAAAGTGGTGAAGGAGATTGTGAGGAAGGAAAAAGAATTTGGGATTATAGGAATGCAAGGATGGTCGAAAATATTGCCAAGCAAGTAAATGAACAAGAACATAAGCGTAATTTGGTCGTAGTAGGAGCAGGACACGTATATGGAATGATAGAGGAATTCAAAAGGAACTATCCTGAAATCAAAATAAAGGTAATAGACCAAAAAGCTTGGGATAAGGAAATGGAGAAAATGGAATCGAATCCATCTGTTGCTACGTACTAATTTAATGGTATGAAAAAATATGCAAAAATAATATTGATCTTTGTAGCAATAACGATGAATTTAGAATTGGAAGCACAAGAGTTTTTAAGTATAGAAAAATTAAAGCCTTTTTGTTACAGTTTCGATATTGTTGACGATACTTTACAAGGAAATGGAGCTGGATTTTTAATAGAAGAAATGTCAAAAGCTCAATTTACAATGTTAGGGGAGTATCATGGTTCATTACGGATTTCAGAATTCACAAAATCAATTATTCCAATATTAGATAGTGTTGGGTATAAGACGTTGATGTTGGAAGTTGGCCCTTTTTCAGGACAAATTCTAAATAGTTATCAGTTGGATGCTGTGGGGGAATTAGAAAGTTTGAATCATAAATTTTCAGTGAGGTACAATAATGGCGAACGAGATACTCCTATTCCTTTTTTCAGTTATGTAGAGGATGCAGCGTTTTTGCAGGAATCAAAAAAGAATCAATGGAATGTTTTTGGGGTTGATCAAGAATATGACTTTGGATTTAAAATGCTAATGGATTTGATGTATCATAATCTGGAAGATTACAAGAAAGCTGAACTTCAGGATTTGCATTTGAAAACTCTTACTGTAATGGATAGTTTGATGACTGAAGATATAAATGATGGAGAAAATTTAACTTCTTCTATTTTTAAATCAACGATCCTCAATGATTTTTTATCTGAAATGGAAATTGTTCCTGAGAATAAAGAGATAATACAAGCTATTAAGAAAAGTGTAGAAATTTATGAAACGGGTGCTTGGTTTGATAAAAACGCAGCTAGAATCCAGTACATGAAAAAACTTTTCAAAGAATATGCCACCGAAAATGATTTCAATATCTATAAAGATAAATTGTTGGCAAAAATGGGAGCTATACATTTATCGAAAGGTTTTTCATCTTTAGGCTTGTTCGAAATGGGAAACACACTTACAGAACTGGCAGAATTTAACGGGAATACCGTTCTAAATATCGCGTTCTCTATGAGGTACTATCTCGATGGAAATGAATTGAAAGATATTTGTTTGTCTGAAAATAAATACCATCAGAAATTGAAAATTCTAAACCAGATGGGACAAAAAGATAAATGGACAATAATTGACCTAAGACCATTAAGAAAAATATTAGTTCATTATAAAACGGCAGATAAAATCAAAACCGATGTAGCAAAGATGATTCAGCGATATGATCTTTTCATTATTCCTAAAACGGAAATAGAACCATCTCCGAATTATTAAAAAAGATATTTCCTAAAATGCAACCTTTTAATTTCAATTATATCATTAATAATAAAAATACCAACAACATGAAAAAGTTATTCGTCTTCACCCTTCTTTCTTTCATATTTATGACAACCGCAGAGGCTCAATTTTGGGGCAAAAGAATCAAGGGAAATAAAAATGTAATTTCAGAAACCCGTACGGTTTCAGATTATGATAAAATTTCTGTCTCTGGTTCTTGGGATGTAAAATTAGTCGCAGGAAAAGAAGGAGAAATCCAGATTAAAGGAGAAGAAAATATTCTTCCATATATAGAAACAGAAGTAGTTGGGAAAACACTAAAAATCAGAACCCAAAAAGGAAAGAATATTTATACTACAAAACCGGTAGAAATCATCGTTCCATTTCAAGACTTAGACGGAGTAAGTTTGTGTGGCTCTGGCAGTATTGTTGGAAAAGATGAAATTAATTCGGATGATTTCGATTTGAGCCTTTCCGGTTCCGGCGATATTGAGTTGACTATTAATGCTTCATATATGAAAGGTCGGGTAACGGGTTCCGGAGATGTGGTAGTATCGGGTTCTGCAAAAACATTAAATGCAGGAGTAACGGGTTCTGGCGATTTCGATGCGAGAGATTTGGAGGCTCAAAGTTGCAATGCTTCCGTTACCGGAAGTGGAGACCTTTGGGTCATGGCACAAGAATCCATCGAAGCTAAAGTAACCGGTTCAGGAGACATAGTTTATTATGGTCAACCTTCCCAAGTGAAAGTAAAAACTTCTGGTTCTGGTGATGTAACCGCTAAAAATTAAAATTAGATGATGAAGGCCGAATGAGGGATACTTCCCGAGGCCAGTGAAATTCATGGTTAATTCGTTAGTTTTTATAGAAAGGGGCTACCTGAAAAGGTAGTCTCTTTTTTATTCAATTCTCGCCAACGTTTCTAAAAAGAATTTCCAAAATTTTTGTACAGAACTAATTTGGCATTTTTCATCCGGAGAATGTGCTCCCCGAATATTCGGACCAAAAGAAATCATTTCCATTTCCGGATAATTCGTTCCGAGTATACCACATTCCAATCCGGCATGGCAAGCATTCACATGCGGCTTTTCTTCAAACATTTCCTCATACAAAACACTCATTATTTTTGTGATTTGAGATTGGGGTAGGGGTGCCCAACCCGGGTAAGAGCCCGATAATGAAACGTTGGCACCGACTAATTCAAACGTACTTTTTATCGCTTCCGCTTCATCCATTTTTTCAGAATCAACAGAACTTCGGGTTAAGCACAAAATTTCATATTGACCATCCTTTACCGTTACTTTGGCCAAGTTGTTCGACGTCTGCACCAAACCCTCCACGTCCGGACTCATTCTATAAATGCCATTCGGACAAGCATAAATGCAACGGAGTATGTTGTTTTGAAAATCTTTATTTAAAACGGTACTAACCGAATCAATTTCTTTCCAAGTCAATTCCAAATCAGGATCAGTCGTTTGATATTCCTTGGAAATCAGAGAAATGAAATGTTTAATATTGGATTTTAAAAGTGCTTCTTCATGCGAACCGACAACAATGGTAGCAAAAGATTCTCTAGGGATGGCATTTCTTAAACTTCCTCCCTCAATAGAATGGATGCCCAAATCCATTTTCCGATTCAATCCATACAGAAAGCGATTCATGATTTTATTGGCATTACCTAAGCCCTTGTGTATATCCATGCCTGAGTGACCACCATTCAAACCCTTGATTCCTATTTTAAATGTTTTTTCATTGGGAAATTCTTCCGTAGGATAATTACCCGTTGCCGTAATATCAATGCCTCCGGCACAACCGATGGTGAGTTCATTGTCGTCTTCTGTGTCGAGATTCAATAAAATCTTTCCCTTTAATAAACCACCCCTCAGTTCCATCGCACCCGTCATTCCTGTTTCTTCGTCAATGGTAAATAAAGCTTCGATGGGGGGGTGGGGAATATCTTTGGATTCTAAAATTGCCATGATGGCCGCCACGCCGATGCCATTGTCTGCACCCAGCGTTGTCCCCTTGGCTTTTACCCAATCTCCATCAATGAACATTTGGATGCCTTGCGTATCAAAATCAAAATTCGTACCTGCATTTTTTTGATGAACCATGTCTAAATGCCCTTGTAAAACGACTGTGGTATGAGTTTCTTTTCCTTCGGTGCCTGGTTTTTTAATGATCACATTTCCAGCTTGATCCACATAGGTGTCAAGACCCAAATTTTCTCCAAAAGATTTCATGAAGGCAATAACCCTTTCTTCTTTTTTCGAAGGTCGGGGAACCTCATTCAATGCAGCAAAATTATTCCAAAGTAATTGTGGTTCTAATTGTTTGATTTCATTCGACATGGTAAACTGTTTTTAGTTTCGAATCAAAGATAGTAAAAAGATATTAGTTGTTTTGATATTCCAATAATGCTTGATACGGATCGCCCTCAAGACCTAAGAGTTGTGCAAATGCAGGTTCTGTTTTATACCCTTGTAATTTTAATTCGATGATTTTATTTTTAAAGTCTTTTCCTTTTCGAATTAATATTTGATGTTCAATGAGCATGTGTCGGAAAGCATTTTGTTTTTCTGTAGGAATATTTTGTCCGAATATTTCGATCGGGAAAAAGGAGCCTTGGAAACGAGCAACAATAGTTCCTTCTTTTTTATTTACATTTAATTCAAACCCTTTTTTATTCGAAAAATGTTTTTGGATGATGGAAATGAATTTTTTATAATTTTCAACATGACAAATAATATCCAAATCACTTTCGGGAATATCGATTTCAATCGGAATCGTTCCGGTTAGTAAGGGGTTGAATATTGAAAGGGTTTCAAAAATATGTAATTGAGTAAGTTCCTTGTGTGCTAATTGTTGCCTAGCATTTCCATTTTTTAAATATGCGATATTTTCAAATAAACTTTGGATAAATAGTTAATCATTACAACAGGAAAAATAATGGGATTCAGTATCAAGACCCATTCTAACCTTTAGTGTGTAATCGCTATCTGTCTCAGGTAAAATTAAAGTGGCGGAGGATAGGCAGGGTGCTATTTGTCCGGTTTCAATTAAACCCTTTTTTTTCTGGTGCAAGGTATAATGAATCGTTTCCATCTTTTTGTTTTTTCGTTGTATCTCGAGAATTTGCCCTCTTACTTGTATAGAAATAAAGCCTCTCTGGTATTCTATATATGTATTAGGCGTGACATCAAAAAGTGACGCTTCAGGAAAAAAAGAAAAAACCGAAATGAAAAATACAATCAGAATATTCATTTACTACAATTAAATTATCCAAAAACAATTTCTAAGCTTTCTTGCATGGCCTGTAAAGCTTTGGCTAAAGAATTATTATCATGGGCCGCAGAAATAAATCCTACCTCATAACCCGACGGTCCTAAATAAATACCTCGCTGTAATAATTCATGATGCAATACTTTGAATTTTTCCATGCCCGTCGAATCAATTTGATCCGCACGTGTAATTCTTTCTTTAGAAAAATTAAGCCAAAAAATAGAACCAATAGAAGGAACGGTAATTTCCCACTCTTGTTTTTCGGCATAGTCCTGGATCACCTTTGCAAATAATTGGGTGGTGTTATTTAAATTTTCATAAAAATTAGGAAGGAGCAATTGTTGCATGGCAGCATATCCTGCAGCCATTGCAACCGGATTCGCCGATAAGGTGCCCGCTTGGTAAACCGGACCATCTGGAGCAATATGCGACATGATTTCTTTAGAACCACCATAAGCTCCAACAGGCATCCCTCCACCAATTATTTTTCCAAAAGTGATAATGTCCGGTTGGATGTTATAATATCCGGCAGCACCTTCAAATCCGATTCTGAACCCGGAAATCACTTCATCAAAAATTAATAAAACATCATGCTTAGTACATTCATCTCTTAGAAATTGTAAATATTCTTTGTCTTGAATCAACAAGCCATTATTGGCAGGGATGGGTTCTATAATGACGCAAGCGGTATCTTTTCCATGTTGTTCTAATGCTTTGCTTAGGGCTTCTTTGTCATCTAGAGGTAATACCAACGTCTCTTGAGCAAAAGGAGCCGGAATGCCGGCTGAAGTACTTACACCAAACGTTGCCAAACCGGAACCTGCTTTAACTAAAAGCGAATCAACGTGCCCATGATAACATCCTTCAAATTTAATGACTTTGTTTTTTCCGGTCACACCCCTCGCTAATCGAAGGGCAGACATTACGGCTTCTGTGCCCGAACTGACAAAGCGTATTTTTTCTACATATCTATGATTGTCCAAAATCAGTTTTCCGAGTTGGTTACCAAGTTTTGTCGGCGTACCGAAGGAGGTTCCTTTTTTTACGGTATCAATCACAAACTCACGAACCCGAGCATTATTATGACCTAAAATAAGAGGACCCCAAGAACAACAAAAATCCACATAAGAATTATCATCCTCATCAATAAAAATACAACCGTTCCCTTCCTTGATAAACAAAGGTGGTCCCGACACAGATTTGAAGGCACGAACCGGAGAATTCACACCTCCGGGAAAATATTGTTTGGCTTCTTCAAAAAGTTGTGCGGAGTTTTCTCTATTAATGGTATTTTGCATGATTTTTTTTGACTTTTACAATTAGACATGATTACGAATTGTTTTTAATCCGTAATAATTGTTTATTAGTTACAAAGATCGTTTTTTGGATGAGAATTAGAAGATATCGGTAAAATTTTTTTAAAAACCATATCCTTTCATGAGTTTATCCAATTCTTTCCACTTTTTACCCTTGCTAAATACAGCAGCATTTTCTGGAGCCATCTGCTGTTCCAAAATTTGAAACATACCTAATCTTTTTATTCTTTTTTTCAGTATCGCTTTTTCTTTATTTTCTTCTGCAACCATTCCAGCATACAAAACAGTAAACCACAATTCCATTTCTTGCGAATGCAAATTGTAATCATGAGACATTTCATTGATAGAAAATAAAACTTCCTCGTTTATTTCTTTTGTGGTCGAATCATAAATGGAAATAAAATCGGAATAGATTTTTTGAGGAGAATAGATTTTGCTTAGAAATGCAATTCGATTAAAATAGGCGATATCTTTTGGAGCATATTTATTGCCATCATTTTCGATGATATAGACACACCAATCATCAAAACGACCTTGATCAAAAATTACCTTTTTCCCATCACTGATGTCTTTTATCAAACGTCCCATTTTATTTTTACCTTTGATACAAAATAGTGGTTTTCCATGAGAATCAAGAAAAGATATTTAATTCCTTTATTATTAATAATTGTGTTTTTGATAGGACCAAGATTAAAATTTCCAAAATTTGATGGGAAGCTTCCTAAAATGGAACAGAACATTCATTCCATTGAAAATTTTGTGATTGAAACAGAAAAGGCTGTTCAGAATTTAAAACCGAACAATGAAGCCCGAATCATTTGGGCAGACTCGATTCCTAAAAAAACGGAATATTCGGTCGTTTATTTACATGGCTATTCTGCCAGTCCGATGGAAGGCGATGGCATCCATACTCAATTCGCAGAAAGATACGGAGCGAACTTATACTTGGCAAGACTCGCCGGACATGGCATCAAAACAAAAGATGCTTTTTTGGATGTAACATCAAAAGATTGGATAGAGTCGGCTAAAGAGGCTATTGCTATCGGGCAAATTTTAGGGGAAAAAGTCATTGTTCTTTCTGCTTCAACGGGAAGTACCCTGGGCAATTACATTGCCGCTGAAAATCCGGATGCCATCTATGCGCATTTTATGTATTCACCTAATTTTAAAATGGCGGATCAGTCTGCTCAAATACTAACTTGGCCTTGGGGATTACAAATTGCTCGTAAAGTGATGGGTAGTAAATATAGAATTGGAAAATTCAATGAAAGAGATAGTGTGTATTGGACCTTTAAACAACGTTTGGAAGGAGTAGGAGCCTTGGTACATTTGGTCAATAAAACAACAGGTGTAAAAAAATATAAAAAAATCAGCCACCCACATTTTATTGCCTATTATTATAAAAATGAGGAAGAAAAGGATGGTGCCGTTTCTATTCCTGAAATGAAGAAGTACCATGAAAATACATCCACCCCCTCAAAAAAGAAGAAATTCATAGCATTTCCGGATTGTGGGGATCATTGTATGGTTTCTACTTTGCGTTCTAAGGATTTGGAGGGCATCCGGACAGAAACCTACAAATTTGCCGAAGAAGTGTTAGGAATGGAAGCGGTACAATAAAAAAGCCGAGCTATTGCTCGGCTTAATGAAATATATTCAACCTAAATTGTTTGATTGTCCCTCGTTATAAGGACTTTTAAAAAGCTAATGATTGGAGGGTAAACCAATCATTAAAAAAATTGACTTTCAAATATTCATAAACCTCATATCCATCCAATATATAAGAGCATAGATATAAGTCTATTATTAATAATATCTTATTTGTGAAAATTATGTTTGGGTAAATAGGTGTGAATTATATTGCAATATAACAAAAATAATACATACCTGTTTTATGAATATTGTCAATAATCTTACATTTCCAAAAGCTCCATTTTAGTGAAAAATAATATGAAGCAAGACCAAAGATAGCAATAAACCAATCCCTGCCCACATAATCTGAGGACTGGCAAAAACGAAAATATCTTTCCATTTTTTGAAGCCCGCTTTAATATTGTTAGGATTGCTCTCTGTTTCTTTGACCAAATTCAAAGCTGTGGGGATAGCAATTAAACCAAAGCCAATTAGGATGACCCACATGGCTCTTACGAAATAATTCATTTCTGGGAAGAACCAGAAAGAGAAGGTAAATTGCAAGAAAACAGTAGAAAAAAAGGCAGCAATGGCCAGCATTCGTTTAGGAACAACCAAGAAAACGGCAGCACAAATCAGCACGACCAAGCCACAATTCACATAATATCGGATTTCATTCAGCGTGTGAGTAAACGCCGATTGTTGATCCGCAAATTTATAGCTCAATAAAATCAATCCCATAGAAAGACCGGTAAATAAGGTAACCAAGATGGTTCTTCTTCCGGCTCGTATCATTTCCTGATCGGTAGCATCCTTTTTAATGTATTCCTTATAAATGTCGACAGAAAATAAAGTAGCTAAAGAATTGAAAGTAGAATCGACAGTACTCATCAAGGAAGCAAATAAGGCACAAAGTATGATCCCTCGCATTCCTGTTCCCAAATATTCTTTTACCAAGTAAGGGAAAGTCATGTCGGGTTCGCTTAAAGGGTTGTCGGCCAAAATACCCGCCAAAGCAATACCGGGTATAATGATGATGATGGCCATATAGTATTTCATCAAACCACCTACCATCAAACCGATTTGAGCCTCCTTCAAACTCCTCGCAGCGATAGAACGTTGTACCACCGTTTGGTTGGCACACCAATAATTGATGTTCAAAAGAAACAAACCGAACATAAAGGTCCACGGCAATTTGGGATGGTCTGATGGCAAGTGCAAATGCATCAGATTATCAACTGGCACAAATTCATCGCCCCACTTCAATTGGTAGTTACCATGATATAGATTACTCCATCCGCCTAGATGTTGTACCGCGACGTATGTGATGACAGAACCACCAATCAATAAAATGGCAAATTGGATCAAGTCGGTTTTTACAACAGCCGCCAGTCCCCCCAAATAAGTATAAATGGCAGAAAAAACACCCAAAAAAATAAGAATGGCTGCAGCTCTCACCACTCGTTCTTCCGAAAGAAAAGAAAAATATTCTCCAAATACGACCTCGGCGGCATAGGCGCCCCAGAACAAGGCGGCTCCTAGACCAACGGTAGATAATAAAAACAGGCTGGCTCCAGTATAGATTAAGGCGACTTTATCTCCCAATCTTTTCTTAATAAATTGAGTAACGGTTATGACTTTATCCTGCAAGTAAAGCGGCACAAAAATAAAGGCCGCCATAAAAATCCCTTGAACGGCATCAATCTCTAATTGTGCTTGGGCCAAACCATAGAGGTAGGCAGAACCCATCATTCCTAAAAATTGATAGCCATTGATATTGGTGGCGATACTGGAAATGGCTACGGAATACCATCGCAAATTTCGATTGCTCAAAAAATATTCTTCTTTTGTTGCATTCTTGCCTTGTCTCCCCGTAAGGGCAAAGGCGAAAATGATAACGAAATACATGATGACGATTCCAAAATCCAATCCCATTTTTACTAGTATTTATTTTCGTATGATGACCTATTTCCTCTCTCCTGCTCCTAGTGGACTTAAAGGTTCTTCTTGAGGAATACGTCCTTGTTCTTGAGGCAAGGAAAAAGTTTTAAGTTGTGGTAAAACATATTTGGCAAATATCTTACATTCATCCAAGTGGGGGTAACCCGAAAAGATGAAGGAGCGGATACCCATATCCATATAACGGTTCAATTTATTCAGTACTTGATCCGGATTGCCTACTATCGCTGCACCACAACCCGACCTTGCTCGCCCGATGCCCGTCCAAAGATGATCTTCCACAAAACCTTCCATATCGGCCAAATTTCTCATCTCTGCTTGGCGGGAGACTCCATAAGATTTAGCATCCAAAGCCCTTTCTCGTATTTCTTTTCCTTTTTCTACTTCTAGCTTCGACATCAATTTTTGGGCATAAGCCCTTGCTTCATCTTCAGTTTCCCGAACAATCATATGAACCCGTAGACCGAAATCGACGGTACGACCATAGCCCGCAGCTTTATCACTCATATTCTGCATCAATCCTTGGATTTTTTCTTCCGTTTCTGGCCACATCAAATACACATCACAATGTTCTGCGCATAAGTCCACACCTGGAGGCGAGTATCCTCCGAAATACAACAAAGGTCCACCATTCTGCTGGTAAGGCTTCACCGGCTCGCTAGGCAATTGGATGTCATAATATTCGCCTTTGAAACGAATTTCTTCTTGGGTCCAAGCCTGTTTTAAAATTTCGATGACTTCCCTCGAACGTTGATATCGGGCAGCCGATTCCATTTCCGTTCCAGGAAGATTAGAAGAAATGATATTGATGGTTAATCGACCTTTTAGGATATGATCCAAGGTCGCAATAGCTCGTGCTAACATTGGAGGATGAATTTCACCACATCTCACTGCAGCCAATAAATTGATGTTCTTCGTAAGCGGAGCAACAGCAGAGACAAAAGTCATCGTGTCTTGCCCCACTTGATACGAAGAAGGGCAAAGGATATTCCGATACCCTAATTTATCCGCCGTCAGCAAAATATTGGATGCATTTTCCCAATTGCTTTTATATTGATGGGGCATTTCACCCAAGAAATCCGTATCACCATTACAAATTGGAGCAAACCAAGAAACCTCGGCCCCTTCTAAATGCTTTGAACGTATTTTCATCATGTAGAATGATTAAATTTTAAGGAATGATTTGCCCAGAACTGGCTTGGAATAAATCATACCAATCTTCATGGGATATATTGATTTTAGTTGCAGCCATAGCTGATTTTAATCGTTCGATTTTACGGGTGCCAACTACCGGAATAATATAAGTAGGATGTTTCATGAGCCAAGCCAATAATAATTGATCCAAAGAGCAATTATATTTCTCCATCATCGGACGAGCCGTCTTGAGTATCCTTTCATTCTGTGCGGATGGGTTTTCTGAAAAAATACCTCCGCCACCGAGAGGAGACCATGCCATGACCGGTAGCCGGTATTTATGGCACTGATCCAAGGTTCCATTATCAAAAGCATCCAATTGATTAATAGACACTTCGATTTGGTTGGTACACAAAGCTACTTTCGGATTCAATAAATCGAATTGATGCACATTGAAATTGGAAACCCCAAAATCAATGATTTTATCTTGTTCGTTCAAAATTTGAATGGCTTCGCCTACTTCGTGGGGATCCATCAAATAATCTGGGCGGTGAAGAAGAAGAACATCAATATAATCCGTTTTTAATGCTTTTAGAGATTGCTCTACAGAGGCAATGATATGTTCTTTTGTACTATCATAGGACTTTATACGATGCGATGCTCGTTGCTTACAAACCCTCTGGATACCACACTTGGTAATGATTTGGATGTCTTTCCGTTGTGAAGAAAGATGTTGGAGTGCATTTCCGAATTCTTCTTCGGTCGTATAATCGCCATAAATATCTGCATGGTCGAAAGTACTGATGCCCAATTCTAAACATTGCTCTATGAAAGATTGGTATTGGGTCGTGTTGAAATGGGCTCCCCATTTGCCCAATCGCATAGTACCGGCGATGATAGGAGAAAAGGGAACTCTAGTATTTGTTAGCATAATGATTTTGTTTCGCCAAATTTACAATTAAAATCGAGAGGATAGATACAAAGTCGAATAGTTTCAAGGTTGTTTTTGTGTAGGAAATGGCAAATTTGTCAAGTAGAAATACAAAGTATCACATTATATATAAAAAAGATGTAATAAATTCTTTATTTAGAGTATTCTGGCACGATACTTTGTTGAAGAAAGATAGACTAACGTTATTGAGACAGTATGATAAAAAGAACACTAATCATTCTAAGTTTGGTTTTCGCTTTTGCACAAACTTGGGCACAAAAATACAGTAATGAATTCCTTGCTATTGGTGTAGGGGGAAGAGCACAAGCAATGGGAAATGCAGCTACGGCTTCTACCACAGACTCTTATGCCGGATATTGGAATCCGGCAGGGATAGCCGGCGTCGAAACCAATATGCAATTATCCTTCATGCATGCCGAATGGTTTGCTGGAATCGGAAATTATGATTATTTATCCTTTGTCTATCCGATTGATAATAAGAAAAAAGATATTACCCGTTCCATCGGTGTTTCTGTCATCCGTTTTGGGATTGATAATATTCCGAACACACTAAGTCTCTATGAAGATGATGGAACCGTGAACTACGACAATATCAAACCTTTTTCTGCCGCAGATTATGCTTTTTTACTCAACTATGCCCAAAGCATTTGGGTGGGAGAGCAGGCCAAATTCTATATTGGTGGTAACGCCAAAGTCATTTATAGAAAAATAGGTCCTTTTGCCAAGGCGACCGGTTTTGGCTTTGATTTGGGATTGCAATATCATTTGAAGAATTGGAGCTTTGCCCTAGCGGCAAAAGATGTGACCAACACCTTCAATGCTTGGAAATTTAATTTCACTGAGGAGGAAAAAGAAACCTTAGAGCTACAAGGAAATGATATTCCCATCAGTTCTTCTGAAGTAACCCGCCCCTGGTTTGTTTTGGGAACCGCTTTCCACAAAAGGTTCGGAAAAATAGGGCTCCTGACCGAACTGGATTTTAAAACGACAACAGATGGCAGAAGGAACACCATTTTATCGGGCCCTACTTTTAGTGTAGACCCAGCTTTTGGTGTAGAATTAGATTATAATGAAACCGTATATTTACGAGGTGGCGTGAATAATTTCCAACAAGAAAAGGATTTGGAATATAATGATAAATGGACCGCTCAACCGACTTTAGGTATCGGTTTAAAATTTAAAGCCTTAAGAATAGACTATGCTTTTACCGACATCAGTAATACGGATCAAAAGAACTATTCGCACGTTGTTTCTTTATTATTGGATTTAAATTTCGGCTTCTTCAAAAAAGCAGTGAAAGAAGCTAATAATTGATAAAATAGGATGATGGATCAAAATAAACGCAGATTTTTTACCTCAACCCTGATTTTATTTTTCTTTTTCGTGATGGGCAACGCCCAAGAATCAAGAAAATATAGCAATGAATATTTGGCGATAGGTGTTGGAGCCAGAGCACACGGCATGGGCAAGGCCGTTGTCGCCAATGTGAATAACGGAGAAGCGGGGTATTGGAACCCGGCAGGTTTGGTAGGTTTGGATGTTCCTTTCCAAGTGAATTTCATGCATGCCGAATGGTTTGCTGGAATTGCCAAATTCGATTATTTATCCATTGCCGTTCCTTTAGGGAAAGAAAAAAAATCTGCTTTTGGTTTGAGTGTCGTCCGATTCGGTACAGACGATATTCCCAATACATTAGGTGGGCTTATTGGTGCAGACGGAAGCGTGAATTATGATGCCATTACAGCCTTCTCCGCCGCAGATTATGCCATCATGACATCTTATGCTAGAAAAATCAAGGATACGGGTTTTCAAATCGGTGGTACCACAAAACTAATTTACCGTTCGGCAGGTCGTTTTGCTTCTGCTTGGGGTTTTGGTCTTGATTTAGGCGTTCAGTACCGAATGGATAATTGGTCTTTTGCTTTAATGGGACGTGATATTACATCGACTTTTAATGCTTGGAAATTCAATTTTACGGATGATGAACAAGTTATTTTAGGGTTCAATGAAGAAAGCTCTGTTGAAATTACTCGCCCTCGATTTATATTAGGAACTGCCTACGAAACCAGGGTGGGCAAGGATGATATGATAGGAATACTCGGCGAAATTGATTTGGATTTCACGACCGATGGCCAACGAAATGTTCTATTGAGTAGCAATGCTTTTAATATGGATATGAATATCGGAGTAGAATTGGATTATAAAGATTTCGTTTATTTCAGAACGGGATTGAATAATTTTCAGAGAATAAAAAAAGAAGATAACCCTTCTTCTACATTCTTAACCGTACAACCCAATCTGGGATTAGGAATAAAAATAAGTGCCTTCCAAATCGATTATGCATTATCGAATGTGGGCA
>JAHDDR010000079.1 GCA_020629255.1 Saprospiraceae bacterium
AATTCTTCTTTTCTATATTCTAAATTTTCAGCTAAGTAATATAAAACCTGGGCTCTTTGATGCCCCGAACGGGCTGCCCATTTTTTGGATTTGTGAGCGGCCTCGACGGCATTTCTAATATCTTTTCGGTTACCCAATGATACTTCACCAATATGATCGCCCAGAGCATTTTTAATGTTCATGCTATAACCACCGTCGGGTCGGGCTTGTTTCCCGCCGATATACATTTTTGCTGTTTTGTCGATAGATAACGCTCCATTTTTCTTGGCATTCGATTTTGCGGATTTCGGCAAAGGAGCCACAAAAGGTTTATTCGAAAATTCAGCTTCGATTTTAGGTTTGACATATTCGTACAAACCTTCTTTTCCACCTTCCCGTCCAAAACCCGATTCACGGTAACCACCAAAACCAGCCGCCGCATCAAACACATTGGTGCAATTGATCCAAGCTACGCCCGCTTTGATTTGCGGAGCAATATCAAGAGCCAAGTTGATGTTTTCCGTCCAAATACTGCAAGCTAAGCCATAGCGAGTATTGTTCGCTAATTTAACCGCTTCTTGGTGCGAACGGAAGGTCATAGCCACCAAAACTGGACCGAAAATTTCTTCCCGAGCCACCGTAGATGCCGGAGAAACATCGGTAAATAGAGTAGGAGGGTAGAAGTACCCGCCTTTCGGACAAGACCAAGAAGGTTGCCATAAGGTACACCCTTCTTTTTCGCCCACTTTTACCAAATCGGAAATGGTTTTGAGTTGGATGGAATCCACTACCGCACCCATGTCGATACTCTTATCCAGAGAATCTCCGATGCGAAGCGTTTCCATTCTTGCCCTTATTTTTTTGTAGAGCTTTTCAGCTATACTTTCCTGTACCAACAACCTAGAACCCGCACAACAAACTTGTCCTTGATTGAACCAAATCGCATTAACGATGCCTTCCACCACACTGTCTAAATCTGCATCATCGAAAACGATGAAAGGAGATTTTCCGCCTAATTCCAAAGACACTTTTTTGCCCGTACCGGCGATGGCTCTCCGTATGATTTTTCCTACCTCAGTAGAACCCGTAAAGGCGATTTTTGAC
The DNA here is from genome assembly GCA_020629255.1 of Saprospiraceae bacterium. Taxonomy (GTDB): domain Bacteria; phylum Bacteroidota; class Bacteroidia; order Chitinophagales; family Saprospiraceae; genus JAHDCE01. The sequence goes on from JAHDDR010000079.1 coordinate 1,084, forward strand.
ACGTCTTTATGATCCACCAAAGCGGCGCCAGTGGTTCCATGTCCGGTAATAATATTCACCACTCCTTTCGGCAATCCGATTTGATCACAAATTTCTGCAAACAATAAAGCAGTCAAAGAAGTAAACTCAGCAGGTTTTAATACTAAGGTATTTCCCATCGCAAGAGCTGGAGCAATTTTCCATGCCAACATCAACAACGGAAAATTCCAAGGAATGATTTGCCCGATCACACCAATTTCTTTAAAATCTTTTAATTCTGTATCTCGTAATTGTGCCCATCCGGCATGATGGTAAAAATGGCGAGCCACCAAAGGAATATCTATGTCCCTTGTTTCACGGATGGGTTTGCCGTTGTCCATAGATTCCAAAACAGCAAAAAGCCTTGAGTGCTTTTGAATTTGTCGAGCTATGGCATATAAATATTTGGCTCTTTCATGTCCACTCAAAGCAGCCCAAGCTGGCAATGCTTTTTTAGCGGCAGCAACGGCATCATCCACATCCTTGGCATTGGCTTCAGCAATTTGAGCCAATTTTTCTTTATTGGATGGATTGATGCTGTGGAAATATTCTTTGGAAGAAGGAGCTTTCCATTTTCCATTGATGTATAATTGGAATTTCCTTTTGTGGGAATCCAGGAATTCATTGGCAAGTGCGGGGCTTTCGGGAGCAGGGCCGTAAGGCATAGTTTCGTATATTTCTTTTATATTCATTGTGAATTTTTTCTAAATAGAATAAGATAAAAAGGCAAAATCAAGCCATTGGATGGCGATATGAAGCGGAATAACTTCCCGTTACATGGTGTTCGATTTGTCTTTCGATATCTGCCAAAAGGCTACTTGCTCCAAAACGGAACAATTCAGGATTCAACCAATCATTGCCCAATTCTTCTTTAATTAAAATCAAATAATTCAAAGCGTCTTTGGCGGTACGGATGCCTCCGGCCGGTTTGTATCCGACTTTGTAACCCGTAAGTTCATGATATTCGCGGATGGCTCTGCACATGACCAAACTCACCGGAATCGTCGCATTGACACTTTCTTTCCCTGTACTGGTCTTTATGAAATCCGAACCCGCCATCATACTCACCCAACTGGCTTTGGCTACTTTGGTGAGGGTAGGGAATTCTCCGGTGGCGAGGATGGTTTTCATGTGGGCTTCTCCGCAGGCTTCGCGACAAGCTTTTACTTCATCATACAAGGCCTTCCAATTGGAGGTATGCATAAGCTCACGGCTAATAACGATGTCGATTTCCGTAGCACCCGCCGCTACGGATAATTCTATTTGCTTGAGTTTTTCAGGCAAAGGAATTTGTCCGGCAGGGAAACCGGTAGAAACAGCAGCGATAGGCATTTTGCTATCACCCAAGGCTTCAACAGCATAAGGAATCATATTATGATAGACACATACGGCTCCTGTCGTTATTTTTGTATCTGACATACCCAAGGCATCCAATAAATCTTGTCGGATGGGATTGAGGGCTTTGGCACAAAGACGTTCAACATTACTTTGGGTATCATCACCCGCAAGGGTGGTTAAATCTATGAACCCGATAGCTCGTAAAAGCCAAGCGGCCTGCCATTGTTTTTTTACGGATCTCCTTTTTCCCAATGTCCCGGCTCTTCGTTCCACGGCACTTCTATTGATGTGGATGTCCTTGAACAAATCCGCATCGTAAGGAATGCCATCATTTCTTTCTATGGAATGAGCTAGACCATTGTTTGCGGTTTTATTCTTCGTTTTGGTATTCGCCATTATGAATTTATTTTTATTTGGATTCAAAAAGATGAATCTATATTTTATTGCTTATATAATCGTGTCTAAAATTAAGGCTTTTTTTCTTAATGTATGGGGATGGAATGCATAAGCCGCATCCAAATAGGATATAGCTTCTTTGAAATGGGCTTCATCATTCGAATAAAGGGTAGCTAAAATATCGTCTTTATGGACAAAATCGCCTACTTTTTTATGTAAGATGATCCCCGCCCCAAAATCGATTTGACTTTCTTTCGTTGCTCGTCCGGCGCCTAATTTTACAGAAGCCAATCCAATATCCAAAGCTCTTAATTGGTGAATGTACCCTTCTTCTTTTGCTCGATATTGAAATGTATATTTTGAAGAAGGTAATAGATTGGGGTCTTCAATCATGGAGATATCTCCGCCCTGCATTTCTACCAATTCTTTAAATTTAGCAAATGCTTCGCCGGATTCAATGAGATGTTTCAATTTCTGTCTGGCTTCAGATTTATTGGAAGAAATTCCTCCTAAGACGAGCATGTGGCTACCCAATTCCAAACAAAGTTCGGTGAGATCCCGAGGGCCTTTCCCTTTGAGGGTGGCTATGGCTTCTTTCACTTCCAAAGCATTGCCGACGGTTCTTCCGAGGGGTTCGTACATGCTTGTAATGACCGCCCGGACTTTCCGACCCATATTTTGTCCGATGCCAATTAATACATCCGCCAATTGTCGGGCCTCTTGTACATCTTTCATGTAGGCACCGTTGCCTACCTTTATATCAATGACAATGGCATCTGCTCCACATGCCAATTTTTTACTCATGATACTAGAGGCTATCAAGGAAATATTGTCTACGGTTGCCGTGACATCCCGTAGGGCATACAATTTCTTGTCGGCAGGAACGAGTGAGCGATTCTGGCCACAGATGGCAATGTTGTATTTTTTGATTTTTTCGATAAATTCTTCACGAGACATACTTACGGAAAGCCCGGCTATGGATTCCAGTTTATCCAAAGTCCCTCCTGTGTGACCGAGTCCCCGACCAGACATTTTGGCAACGGGTGCACCTGCCGCAGCAACGAGAGGAGCAAGGATGAGTGTGGTTTTGTCACCTACACCTCCGGTGCTATGTTTATCCACTTTTATGCCAGATATCTCCTTGAGATCTATTAAGTCTCCAGAACGCATCATCCTATCAGTAAGAATAGCAGTTTCTTCGTGGTTCATCCCCTTGAAATAAACCGCCATCATAAAGGCGGATATTTGATAATCCGGAATGTCGCCAGAAACAAATCCATCTACAATATGGGATATTTCATCGGCAGAAAGTGCTTGTCCGTTTCTTTTCTTTTTGATTAATTCAACCATAATTTTCTACAAAAAAGGACATAAATGTAGGGATTAATTCTTGATTATGGAAAAGTAACTTTCTCCATCTCCTTTATAATCCACATTTAGAGCTTCTGCAACGGTAGAGGCAATGTCTGCAAATGTGTTTCTAATACCCATGTTTACTCCCTTCTTGACTTGTTTTCCATAATTGAGGATGGGGATGTATTCTCGGGTGTGATCGGTGCCGTGGTGGGTGGGATCGTTGCCATGATCTGCGGTGATGATAAGGAGATCATCCGCTTTTAAAGCATTTAATATTTCAGGTAGTTTGGCATCAAATTCCATGAGGCATTTTGCGTAACCTTCTACATTCCTTCTGTGTCCGTACAGCATATCAAAATCTACGAGATTGGTAAAAATCAAGCCTTCGGTTTCATCTTGAATGGCATTTATCGAAGCATTGATGCCTTCCATATTATTGGCTGTTTTGACATAATTGGAGATACCTTTTCCAGCAAAGATGTCTACAATTTTACCAATGGAAAATACTTTTTTTCCTGCTTTTTGAATGGCGGTAAGAAGGTTGTCGGGTGGTTCGACGGCAAAATCCTTTCTTCGGGATGTTCTTGAAAAATGGCCAACTGTTCCAATAAAAGGACGTGCAATGACTCGTCCAACTTCCATATCATCAGAGAGCATTTCCCGGGCCGTTTGGCAAATCTCGTATTGTTTTTCGATAGGAATGACATCTTCGTGCATGGCAACTTGGAATACACTGTCTGCGGAGGTATAGACAATCGGTTTGCAGGTTGTCATATGTTCTTCTCCGAGGTCGTTGATGATGATGGTTCCGGAAGCAGAATAATTCCCGATGGTTTCCAAGCCGATGGCTTCTTCGAATTTTTTCATGAAATGAGATGGGAATCCATCAGGAAAAGTAGGGAAAGGCTTTTTTAAAATCAAACCACTGATTTCCCAATGCCCCGTTGTTGTATCTTTGCCTTTGGATTGTTCTATGGCCTTACCAAAAGAGGCCGAAGGGGATTCGGTTTTTTTCAAATCATTGCTCGGATCAATATTTCCCAATCCCATTTCAATAAGGTTTGGAAGTTCCAGTTTTGGATATGCTGAGGCAATGTTGCCCAAGGTGTTGCTTCCAGTATCATTATATAAATGTGCGTCTGGAAGTTCTCCTATCCCTACGCTATCGAGAACTATTAATATGACTCTTTTAATAGACATCTTCTTATTCATTTTGAATAGGTGAAGGTAGAAAGGATTTCGGGGATAGTCAAATAAATAAATGAGAATGATGTCGTCTTGTAGAAACTGTTACTGGATAATGTCGGTTTCAATTTTTCGGCATTTGAAATTTGGAAATGAAGGATAAGAAATATCTAAAATTTGATTTGTTCCTTGTTCAGAATTTTGATTTTTTTGAAAGTGAACGAGCTCTTTGAAAAATTTGACTTCTAATATTCTGGATTGGGAACGATGCTCAACTTTTCAAAATAAAGAATCGCAGATATGTGTTTCTCTGTATCTTTACCTTTTATTAGTTTTATTTGGAAATCTATCTCTTTTGTAAGAACAAGGTTGTTCTTTATTTCTTTTTAAAGGAAAAAAATTACCCTTTAGCGTATTTTTTTGCTAGAACAAATATTTCCTATTCCAAAAAAATTAGAAGGTATATGAAAAATCCCGAATTTTGGTAACAACCAAAATTCGGGATGAATAGTATTTATACAGTTGGAATAATGTTCCTATACATTATTCATTCTGCAATATTAATTTTTCTACATAATTTTTGCCACTTGACAAGTTCAAAATATGTATAAAATACATTCCATTGTTTAAGTGGGATAGATCAAATGAAGCTGATATGTCGGATGTGGTCTTATCATGAATTGTTCGTCCATTTATATCAGTTATTTTTATTGAATATTCTCCGTTTTCAAAGAAGTCCAGTGTAAACTGACCCTTAGATGGATTAGGATATAGTTGTATACCTTCTACCAGAAAATCATTTTTAGATTTGCTAAGTGAGCCAGGGTTGGTATATTTTATTGTTTTGCTATAAGGAGACCAACCATCACTACATAGTGTCCTAATTCTAAACTGATATGTTTTATTCGGAATTAGATTATTAATGATTTTGAAATTGCTAGGTGGATTTCCGGTAGCTGTACCAACGGTCGTCCATGTAGAAGTGCCTATTTGCTTATATCTTACTTGATATTTTTGAGCACCTTCTCTATGTTCCCAAGATATTCTTACTTGATTTTCTCCTTCTGCCGTAGCATAGATGTTATTTGGGAACGAGCACAACTTGGTGACAAAAGTTCGGATATATGAGAAATAAGTCCAATCACCTCCACATTGGGATCTAACTCTAAATTCATATTTTACATTTGGGGTAAGATTGTTCAGGACAAAATACGAATTTGTCGTGTTGGCAGTTGTCCAAGAACTTCCTGAGTTTTGTATGCGATAGGTTAATTGGTATTTGTCAGAATTGGAAACTTCTACCAAATTAACCCGTACGCTTGTGTTGGTCAAGATATCAATACTTTCTACTTCTGGGGAATAGCAATAAAATCCGTCATTCCCAAAGCATAATCTATGGGCATAAGTGTTGTTTTCTTCATTGGATTCTAAATAGTCATTCTCTGGATCGATTTCATAAATTAGAAATTGACAACCAATCTCTGGATCATTCATTAAAACAGATTTATATACGTGAATTTCAGTCTCTCCAGCGTCAAAATCGGTATATAAATGACTAAATTTATAATTGTCTGATTCATCAAGTACATTATCTGAGGAAGAATAAACATTTACATTTACGTTATCATATGGGTTGTCGTTTTCGCCTTCGTTTCTAAGAATAATATCTCCCACCAAGGATGCCAAATCATTATTAGTGGGGTCGGGATAATAAAATTCTTCAAAAGAGAAGCCTACTGTAAAATCTGGGAATAAAGATTCGAATGCATTATTGAACCAAATGATTTCCTGTGAACACTCTTGATTCATGATTTCTATATTCAGATTCATGATACAGTAGTAATAATTGTAATTTGGCAAACGGACGTCGGATAATTTTATTATATCTGATTCTGCAATCATTTGAAGCGGATAGCTTAAGTCGGAAGGTAGATATAATTGTAATATTTCAGGGTTTCCAGAAACAGGATAAAAGCCAAGATAATATTTTCCGGGGGGGACTGTAAAATTGAAATTAATGTGAGTCAAACCATCTTCTGGCACAATAATATTTTCAATATGATGTAATGGAACTTCGGAGCCATTTACCTCGAATAATTTTACTTCGATAATATTCTCAATTCCTGAATTGTTTTCTTTATATTGTAAATCAAACGATTTTATATTTATTGTTTCTTCTGTTTCTATAACAAACCCTTGTGCCAAGTCGGAGTGGTATCCAATTGTTGTGAATCCTTCCAATTCAATTTCTGTAAGCGGTTCGCTTTCGCAGGTTACAGAAATTAAAGAACTGCTGGATGAATTATTACAAGGAGTATTGATACTGAGGCTAATTTCATAGTCCCTTTGATTTAGAAATTGATGGGAAAAAGATTCACCCATAGCTTCTAGTTCACCATCAATGTACCAAAGGTAGCTTACACCGTTTGATGGCATCACTGCTTGATCTACCGTGAAAATATAAAGTGCCCCTCCAATATTATCTATCAATTCTGAGGAAAAGCTAGGAGTTGGTATTAACTCATCATATATGTATATATTCTTTGTTACAGAATTTGAACAACTATTGTTTTGCGCTACCAAAGTGATTTGGTGATTGCCAGGAGAGAGGAGGAAAGGGGGAGTCGTTTCCATACCATCAACCTCCCAATATGTATTGTCGGCTCCTTCTGAGCTATTGATAGGAACAATTAATTCTCCAGAGCAAAACTGGGTTCTTTCTAATAAGAAGCCAGCAATGGCCGAACAGCCGACATAATTGTTACAGGTTTCGTTGTGAGTTCTTATCACATCAAATAATTCATTAGAGGGTTGGGCAGTTGGAATCATAATTCTATCAGTAGCATTCATTCTAATTGTTTCGGATTCATAAACATTAACATCTTTGATATTAATATTCATTTCATTGATAGTTTCACAGGAGGTTATTCCAAATGGATCTGTTTTAAACATAACAGCATATTTGCTATCGTCTTGATAGTCTATGGCAACAAAATTTACTACAAATCCTCCATCTGCGGTTGTTATTATTTTATTTTCATATAGCTTAAAAGGTTCTATTCCTGGGGAGGTTCCAGTTTTTCTCTCGGTGAGAGCGAAACCATATCTTCTTGCCCACAGTAACTCTAAGTTTTCAGATAATTCTACCAGCATAGGATTTTGTTCCAAGTCACAAGTTAAAACGACAACCCCATTTTGACTTTTTATCATATCTAATGCTGTAGGTTTTTTAATTTTATCTATTTTTTTTGAATTCAAAACATGTCCATATTCGTCGGTTTCTACAACAATGGCATTAGCAAATTCATCTCTGCCTAAAAAGAAATATCCATCTCCATTTTTCTTTTCAACAATACTCAATATTTTGCCTCCTTCAAGCTTCATTCCACCTATGCTGTTGGTGTATTTTTTCCCAAAGATTATATTCCCATTTTCTCCATTTATCTTATATAGCATCCAATCAGTAATATATTCATGACCATACATAAATAAATTCCCGTCCGTTAATGCCTTTAATCCAGAGAAACTAAAATATCCTTCACATGTCGGGCAATCGTAAGTCTTATGCCATTCGACAGCATTTGTTTCGGCATTATATTTTGTAATAAATAATTTTTTGTTTTCTTCTGTGCTTATGTCCAAAGCAACCCCCCCGACATAAAAGTCAGACCCATTTTTAACCAAGTCAAGAGTATACATAATGTCAAGAGGCTCGCTTAAATGGGTAGAGGTATGACTAATTTCAGCAGTTTCTATATTAATAATATCAAAATTTAGAATAGTTTCCACTCGTTGAGTCGTTGGGTTATATATAGGGGTATATGAAGTACAAAGGAAATTTTCATCATCAACCATAGATAATTTAATTTTTTGTTTTCCTGTGTTACCCCACTTTTTTTCCCAAATCACGTGTCCCGAAGAGTTTCTTTTAACAATAGAACGGGCATAAGACGTTATGTAGTATCCGTTGGGTGTTTGGATAGTGTTGCCGTGATGTACATTTGGATTTGATGGGGAATGAATTTCTGATTCTGTTATAAATAATTTTGTATTTTCACTAGGAATGGAAATTCCCAAATCCTTAGAAACAGTACATAGTCCATTGGTAGCTTCTAGAGTAAGGGTATAAGCTCCTATTTCATTGAAACTGCTAGGAAGAGTGTTTTGTTCTATTCCATTTATATACCATGTTGTTTGAGTGTTTTCACCTATCACATTATATGAAATATTTAATGGTTCATTGATGGATGTGATGGAATTTCCACTTAGCTCGATGTCTATGGGGCAAATGACTTCGATATCTACATATGAACAAGATTTGCATAGAATATCAGATTCGTTTTGTGCACAAAAACTAACTCGAGCAGAGCCTACTTTATCAAAAATGTAGTTAAGGTTTTCACTATTTTGTACGATAGGGGAGGCCTCTGTTGTTACTTTCCATTCCGAACTGGTTTCATTAGTAGCTGAACACGAGAATGCTAAAGACGTGCCTATTTCTATCGTTGATATTCCTTGTGCAATAGTAATGGGGGCAGTTTCTACTTCATTCCCTAAAGGGCATTCTCCCAAACAAGATAAAGCCACTTCTGCATTTATCCTTCCCGTACCAAGTTGGTTGATATAATCTACATTTTGGTTATCAATATTATCAGCAGAATTAATAAGACAATTTTTTAGTTGTTCTGGAGTAAATTGAGGATTATAAGATTTCATTAATCCAACTAATCCTGCCACCATGGGGCAAGCCATAGATGTTCCCGTTTTATTCCCATAAAAATTAGGTTTGCCTCCATAGCCAGGTACCGTACTATAAATACTAGTGCCAGGGGCTGAAATATCAATCCAATCTCCATAATTAGAACTCGGACTTTTGGTATCATCCGCCATCGTATTAGCAACGCTAATAACCGTACTATAACCTGCGGGATAAAATATTTGGTCGGAATTGTTATTTCCTGCAGCGGCGATACAAACGATACCGTTGTCATATGCATACTGAAATAAATTATCTATGATTTCAGAATATCCCGTTCCTCCAAATGACATGCTTATCACGTCGGGAATATCCTCTGGGGCAATATTGGGTACATCCAAAAAACTGAGAACATAGGAAACACCTTCGTATGCATGGGTAATGTATTTTGGATTTTCGTTGTCTCTTGTACACTTTATAGGTAGAATTTTGTTATTGAAACCAATAGAAGAAATTCCTTTTCCATTATTCGTTACAGCTCCGGCAATACCTGCACAATGTGTGCCATGAGAGAAATAATTAGGATTGGCAAGACCAACCGGAGGATTGGGGTCGTTGTCATCATCGGCTGCATCGTAGCCTTGTACATCATCTACAAAACCATTTCCATCATCATCTATAGAATTGTTAGGAATCTCATTTGGGTTGATCCAAATGTTGGCAGCCAAATCCTCATGTTGGGTAAAAACGGCATCATCCACAATGGCAACAATAGCTTCACCTCCGGTATGGGTATCAAATGCGTTATAGGCATAAGTGAGATCCATAGAATATTGTTCACCGGATAATGCGCTTGGATCGTTTACAGAATAGGTCGTTTCGTAAACAGGAATCTTTTCTGCAAATTCTATTTCTCCAAATTTCCGAATTTCTTTCGAAAATTGTTTTGCATCTACTTTATCTTTAAAGTCGACACGGTAAACTCTTTGGAAATAATCTTTTTTCAGGCGAGGGAAAGCCTTTTTTATAGACGCGACTTTTTTCTTTTCAAGAAATTGAAACAATTCTCGATGCTTTCCTTCTTTGCTGAATTGTTGCCAATTATCCATTTTATGGTTTTGCTTCTTTAACACAATAAAAGCTGACTCCATATTTAGTGGTATTTCGGTTTCTGATTTTATAGGGGCATTACCTTTCTGCTGAGCCAAGATTTTATGAAGAGGGGAAATACAAAAAATAAAAAAAAATAGAATGAGATAAATTTTTTGAAAATTTAAATGGTTGTTCATGATTTATATTTTAAAAATTAGGAATAATTGAGGCAGCATAGCTGATAGATGTTTATGTCGAGCATGTATACGCAGGACTGAAGGGTCTTAATCCCTTTGCTCTGTTGTACACTGTTGTTTTCTTCAGGTATAAATTCTCAATTTATATTACTCGGTGTTATAAACTTAAAATTTAGAAATTGTGAGTGGATTGATAGGGAAATTTTTGTAAAAATTCATTCTCTGGTTTTTTGGAACGATCTCGAGTGGTGTACCATGGAAGAGAAACCATGGAAGCAAAACGAATCTTTAATAGCCTTAGAAGTGGATTTACTAACTCCCTTTTGGGGGATATAATTTGGAGCAGTTTCTAAATTTAGGGTCATATCCTAAATGTTACAAATAACTATTCTGATTCTTCATTTCTTAGGTGTCATGGTCATGTACTGATATTAAAAAACCCTGCAAAGCCTAAACTTGCAGGGTTTTTTAATTTAGCGGAGAAGGAGGGATTCGAACCCCCGATACCCTCTCGAGTATGCTGGTTTTCAAGACCAGTGCATTCAACCGCTCTGCCACTTCTCCGAGTGTTTTACGATTTAGCGATGCAAATGTAATGACATTCTAATAAAAAGGAAATACTTGGCATGTTTTTTCTTTAAAATTTATCCCATGGCTAAAATTTCTGCCAGATCCAACAAACCTTTCGAAGGGATTTTTTCTTGAGTGATACACTTTTTGAAAGGAGTCTGTTTGATTTCATTATTGACCAATCCCACCATGATGTTTTTCTTACCATCCAATAAGGCTTCCACAGCTGCATGCCCCAACCGACTGGCAAGGATCCGATCGTTACCCGTAGGAGAACCGCCTCTCTGTAAGTGGCCAATAATCGTTACCTTGGTTTCGAACAGGGGGAATTCCTCTTTTATGCGATTGGCAATTTGGATGGCTCCACCACTTTCGTCACCTTCAGCAACCACAACTAGGCTGAACAACTTTTTTCGTTTGATACCCTTTTTTAATGTTTGGATCAAATGTTGGGTATCATTTTCCTTTTCGGGTATCAAAATGCCACTCGCACCACTCGCAATACCCGTGTATAAACCAATATATCCGGAATGCCTTCCCATCACTTCGATAAAAAACAATCGATTGTGCGAGTCAGCCGTATCTCTGATTTTATCAATCGCATTAATGGCAGTATTGATGGCAGTATCAAAACCAATGGTATAATCGGTGCCAAAAAGATCATTGTCGATAGTACCGGGCATCCCGACAAAAGGAATTTTGTGTTCCTTGTAGAAAATGTCCGCACCCGTAAAAGTACCATTGCCCCCAATGGCAATCACCCCTTCAATATCGTGGGCGATTAAAGAATCGTAGGCTTGTTGTCTTCCCTCTTGGGTCATGAAATCCATGCTCCGGGCAGTTTTTAATATCGTACCACCCCGATGTATGATATTTTTGACATCTTCCTTCTCCAAACGCTTGATATCTCCCTCGATCATCCCTTGGTATCCTCGATATATACCATAAACATGCAAACCGTGTCTGGACGCACTTCTCACAACCGCCCTTACACCGGCATTCATGCCCGGAGCGTCTCCACCTGAAGTAAATACTGCAATTCTTTTCATTAACTGATTTTTGCTTTCAAAAATAGACATAAATACGAATTGTTTTGCATGTAAGATGAAATTGTAGGTTTTGTTCTAAAAATGATTGTCCAAATGAAAACGAATAAGATTTTGAATGGGTTTTTGTACAAAATTACCGGACTCTAAATCATAACGACTCAAAACATCTTTTAATTCATTTTGAAAATAAAATGCTATTGAACCGGTAAAATGTATTTTATAGTTTTTGATGTCTTTAAATGCTAGTAGGAAATTTTCCGTGTATTCGGAAAAGGAGCCTAGTATCAATTCTCTGATTTGGGGGTGGTTCTTATTACGATGTAGAAAGGAGGTAAATTGGGCCAAGTAGGCATTGGGGCGTTCCGAAGCATATAACTCCCTTACGATTTCCCTTTTTGTTTTGGAGATTTCTTCCAAGAATTTTTGTTCTAATTCTTTTTCTGCTTTCCTATAAAATAAAAGCCTTAGCCAAAGTTTACCCAGATGATTACCACTCCCTTCATCTCCGGCCAAATGTCCAAGACAAATCGTTTGGTCGGTTATTGATTTTCCATCATAAATGCAAGAATTGGAACCGGTACCCAATATCCCAACGGCTCCTTTTTCAAAACCACATAAAGCCCTGGCTGCTGCTAAGAGATCCAGAGACACTTCAATTTTTGAACTAGGAAAATAATTCGCTAAAACTTGCCTTATCTTTTCTTGATTGACTTGGGTAGAACATCCCGCACCATAAAAGAAAATTTGATGAACCTTGTCAGGCAGTGAATAGGGTAGTAATTCATTCAGGATGATTTCATCTATTTGCTCTGGGTTTAGGATAAAAGGATTGAGGCCCAAAGATTGGATTTGTTCTTGTTCTCCTTGTTCGTTGACAAGCATCCAATCTGTTTTGGTTGAACCACTATCCGCTATGAGTATTTGATATTTTTGCTGATTCATATATGATAAATATGCTGTAGCAAAGATGGAATTTTTTATCAACAAAAAAATTATTTAAAACAAAAAGTGAATAATTATTGACTAAATAAAACAAAATGTTTAATATTGTAATGTCATATTCAAAACAATAAATTGATTTTCTTAGATAATGAATACTTCAAAAATTATAAATACCGCAAGTCTGTATGATTTCTTCTTACTTAATATCAAGAAGGTTTTAGTGGTAATGAAAAAGAATGCATTTAAGCTTTGTGTCATATTTTTTGCTTTACATATTTTGATTGAGAAGGAAGTAACCTTCTCCGTAAATATGAATTCTTCAGATGATAATTTGGCAAGGAAAGTCACAGAAGAGGTTGTGCCGGTACATCAGTCAGAGGTGAAAGATGAGAGCGGTGAAAACTTTGCCCTACTAATTGACAACATAGAAATGATGGATTCAGAACAAGCTAATCCGTCTATACCTCACCGTGGAAACACATTTTCAAATCTAGGCTTTATTTTGAATCCTTTTTTTACAAAGAAAAAGAAATCCAAAAAGAATGAATTGGAACTCCGTTCTGCAATTTGTAACTCCTATGTAGAAAGATTTGCAAAATTGGCACAGAACGAAATGAAGAAATATGATATTCCCGCGAGTATCATATTGGCACAAGGTTTACTCGAAAGCAATGCCGGAGAACATCCTTTAGCTCAGAAACATAACAATCATTTTGGTATAAAATGCAAGAGTAGAAAATGTTCTAAAGGGCATTGTTCTAACATTGAAGGAGATTCACACAAAGACTTTTATAAAAATTATGATAGTGCTTGGGAAAGCTTCAGGGATCACAGCAAATTCCTTCAAAAAGACAGATATGCCCACTTGAAAAAACTGGAGACCAAAGATTATTATGCTTGGGCAGTTGGATTAAAATTGGCGGGTTATTCCGACGATGAAAATTATGTGAAAAAATTGATACAGATCATCGAATCATTGGAGTTAGATAGATATGATGAATGATCGAAACATACTGCATTCATTTTCAGTGTGTAATAGAGGGCTCTATTCTGTAATGGAATCGACTCTTTTTGTTTGTTTTACTTGGTTTCAGAATTACTATTTGATTTCCTGAAAGGTGACAAGGAGAGAAAAGGGAGATACATTATAAAGTAGTTTTATATTTGGAGTTATCCGTTAATGCTGAATTTATATTTTGATAACCATTGTTTTTGAAAACTTTTTCCAAATTAAATTTTAAATTAAACTCGATTTTGGGAACTAAATGACTTATCTTTGTGTTATCATTTTGTAAGATGATTTTATAGATGTTTGACATTAGAAAAATACAAGGAATAAAACACACAGAAACAAATCATTTTTTTCTGATAGCAGGACCTTGTGCCGTTGAAGGAGAGGAAATAGTCATGGAGATTGCTAGAGCCTTAAAAGCACTGACATCCCACCTAGAAATTCCTTTCATCTTTAAAGCATCCTACAGAAAAGCCAATCGAACGAGATTGGATTCTTTTACCGGGATAGGAGACCAAAAAGCACTTGAGATTTTATCAAAAGTGAAAGAAGAATTGTCTATTCCTATATTAACAGATATCCATACTGCTGAAGAAGCACAGAAGGTGGCGAAGGTTGCAGATGTTTTACAAATACCAGCCTTTCTTTGTCGACAAACTGAATTGCTGAAGGCAGCGGGAAGCACGGGTAAAGTAGTTAATATTAAAAAGGGACAATTCCTAAGTGCCGGTAGTATGAAGTATGCCATGGAAAAAGTAGGGCATGAGGGCAATGACAAAATCATGCTGACTGAAAGAGGAACTACTTTTGGTTATCAAGATTTGGTCGTTGATTTTAGGAATATTGTCGAAATGAAGAGATTGGGAGCCTTTACCGTTTTAGATTGTACCCACTCGGTTCAACAACCTAATTCTTCGGAAGGAGTGACTGGAGGAAGACCGGAAATGATTGAGGCCCTGGCAAAGGCGGGAATAGCTGTAGGAGTAGATGGATTATTCATCGAAACGCATCCAAACCCGAAAAATGCAAAATCTGATGGTGCCAATATGCTTCCATTGGATGAAATGGAACAATTGCTCAGGAAATTAATATTAGTTAAAAAATCAGTTTCCTAGTGAATTATTCTGCAAATAACTTGATTATTAAAATTTTTTAACATAACTTTAAGGAAAAGCCAAAGTACTATGAAAAGAGCGGTTATTTTAACGTTGGTCATGTTTATCATGGGAATGGTGTCCGCTCAGCAAGCTGTTGAGAAGACACTAATCAAACCTGTAAATCTTAAGGGAAACATCGAATTAGAAGTGGACCTTAATGGAAAGGTTGATATCAAGAAATGGAACAATGAATATGCTCAAGTAGAAATAGGTGTCAAAGCCTATAACTTGAATTCAACGGTTCTAAAATCTTTAGTAGCGGCGGGTCGTTACAATATTGAAATCGAATATGAAGGAGACAAGGTAATTCTTTCGAGTCCGGCCCTTGCTAAAGAAATTAATGTAAGAGGATCCAAGTTGAAGGATGAGGTGATTTACACCATCTATGTTCCATCCTTGTCTACGGTTCATACCGCAGACGGTGAAGATCTTGGATCGTTGAATTAATATATTGCCATTCTGGCAATTGCTAATATTCTCTTAAAAGGGGGTATGTGATGTGTTAACATGTCACATACCCCTTTTTTTATTTATAAAAATGACTTACTTTGTTGTTGAGAATCAAAAACAATAATTTCACTATGAACGCTTATATTAGAATAATCCCTGCTTTATTACTTCTTATTTGTATTTCAACTAGTCTGCAAGCCCAACTTAGGGAAACATTCCATAATGTTTACATGTTGGATGAGATTGAAACAGTAGAAATAGATGTAACCGGCGATGTACAATTCCTAAAATGGGATGGGAAAACACTTATGGTGGAAACCATTGTTGAATTAGGAAATGCCAATAAAGGCATGATGCGTTATCTGATACAAAAGAAAAAACGCTATGATTTGAAATCCCAATCATCTAATAAAACATTGACCGTTGAGTCGACAATGAAAGAAAGACAGGCACTGATCACTCAAAATGGCTCTTGCGATGAATATGTTGGAGTGATATTCTATGTTCCACAAGATTATAACATCGTTAATGATAACCTTTTAGAAAAAGGGGAAGAGGAAGAAGCGGAACCTGCAGCCGAAGCTACAACAGGTGATGAGTAATTAATTGTCAAGAAATAGAATTTTAAATAAGAAGCATTCTGCCATTTGGCAGAATGCTTCTTACTTTTGTGGTGATGATGAAGGAAGTAGAAATAGCGGTATTGCCAAAAGATATTCAGAATAAGGATCTGATTCTGAAAAAGGCATTGCAAAAAGCCAAATGGACCCGTAGGAAGGAAGATGATATCACGTTCCGGATTCGGAAGCGATCCATAGATGCTCGTTCCAAGCAACCACTGTATCGCTTAAGAGTAGAGTTATATAAAAATCAACAACCAGAATCATCCCATCATTATATAGAACACTTTGCGATTCTTCCGGCGGAAGTCAAATGCTGCATTATTATAGGAGCCGGACCGGCAGGATATTTTGCAGCTTTGGAGCTTATCGAATTAGGCATTCGACCCATCATTCTTGAACGAGGAAAAGAAGTAAGGGAAAGAAGAAAAGATCTGAGAGCCATCCAACAATTTGGGCAAGTTAATCCTGATTCTAATTATTGCTTCGGAGAAGGAGGTGCCGGTACCTATTCCGATGGGAAGTTGTACACTCGTTCTCATAAGAGGGGGAAAATTAAAAAGGCTTTGGAACTTCTGGTAGAACACGGAGCCGTTTCCGATATTCTAATCGATGCCCATCCTCATATTGGCTCTAATAAATTACCGAAGGTAGTGGCAAATATTCGGGAAACCATCCTCAAATTTGGAGGAAAAATACACTTCAATACCAAAGTAGTGGATTTCATACTGGAGGGAAAAAAAATAGTAGGAGTCATTTCAGAAAATGCAAAGGAATTCAGAGCGGATGCAACGATCCTTGCCACCGGTCATTCTGCTAGGGATATTTTCTATTTGTTGCAAAGGAAGAACATCAAGATCGAACAAAAACCTTTTGCCTTGGGAGTGAGAATAGAACACCCGCAGGCATTGATTGATAAAATTCAATACAGACAAGAAAAGAGGGAAGAAAATCTCCCTGCTTCTAGTTATAAATTGGTCTGCCAAGTAAGAAATCGAGGTGTGTTTTCTTTTTGTATGTGCCCGGGAGGTTTGGTCGTTCCTGCGGCAACAGCTCCGGGAGAAATTGTGGTAAACGGGATGTCTATGTCAAGAAGAGACTCACTATATGCCAACTCAGGAACGGTGGTTGCGATAGAGAATGAGGATGTCCAAATATACAAGGAACATGGTGTTTTTGCGGGTATGGAATTCCAAAAAAAGGTAGAGCAGCAAATGTTCAATGCCGGTGATGGTTCCCAAGCGGCTCCGGCTCAAAGATTAACGGATTTCGTTAAAGGGAAGGTGTCGGGTCATCTACCGAGTAGTTCATATATTCCCGGACTGTTCTCTGCTCCACTTCATGATTTATTGCCCACATCCATTTATACCCGTTTGAAAGAAGCTGTACAGGTTTTCGGAAAAAAAATGAAAGGATATTACACCGAAGAAGCCAATGTGATAGGTACGGAAAGCCGTACCAGTTCACCGATTCAAATCCCAAGAAATAAACAGACATATATGCATGAAGAAATAGAAGGGCTTTTCCCTTGTGGTGAAGGAGCGGGTTATGCTGGAGGCATCATTTCGGCAGCAATGGATGGACAGAATGTCGCCAAGGCCGTTTCTAAATTTTATGAAAAAATAATACCCCCTTCCAAAGGAAGAGGGTACATAACATAGAGTGTTCAAATGTTTTGATTAGGATTATAGGTTGAAAATTGAATGTGAATAATTAAGTTGTTGGGCAATTCACCAATTATTCATTACACCTATATGATTTCTTCAAGAAATCTCATAGTCTTACAAAAGTAGAAGAATTTTTCTTGATTCAACAAATTATGTTGACTTTTACACTTTTGAAGCTAATTTAACCTTGTTTTTTAACATTTTGACAGTCACAAAACGAAAAAATGTTTGAATCAAATTCATTTTTAGGTGTACTTTTTAAAATCTTTTTGATAACAATGCTTGTCTTGATAGGCATATATGTCTATTTCAGATATATTGAAGGGAATATTCCTGAAATCACAGATAAGATTGAAGATTTTGTTCAAGAAACCGATTCTTTGATTCAGGATATTGATGAAAATAATCCGAATAGAAAAGTAACTTACTTGGAAGATTATTATCCGAAAACGGAAAATGACATCATCATCCAACATCGTTTCTTTACCTTGTCTTATTCTGAAAAAGATGAACAGGCAAAATGGGTCGCTTGCGAATTGACACAAGATAGGGTAAATAGTTTTATCGCTAAAAGAACAGATAATTTTAGGGAAGATAAAACAGTTCCTAGAGGTTCGGCCTCTATCTGGGATTATAAGGGGTCTGGATATGATAGGGGGCATTTAGTGGCAGCCGGTGATATGACCTTTTCAAAGACCGCCATGTCGGAAACCTTTTTCATGAGCAATATCAGTCCCCAGGATCGATCTTTTAATCGGGGAATTTGGAAAGAGTTGGAACAACAAGTACGGGATTGGGCTAGAGCGAATAAACATATTTACGTAATTACCGGACCGGTATTGAGAAAAAGAGAAAATAAAAAAATAGGTGATAATCGAGTCACCGTTCCGCATGCTTTTTATAAAGTAATACTCGATTTGAAAGAGCCCGTACAAAAAGGAATTGCGTTTATGATTCCGAATGAAAAACAAACTAAACGTTTAGAAGAATTTGAAATGTCGATAGATCAATTAGAAAGGATAACCAATATTGATTTTTTTCCGGCACTTCCAGATCAACAAGAACATGAAATAGAAAGTGATTACAATCCGATGTATTGGATTTATGATGAGGAACGATACAAGCAAAGATTATCGATCTGGAATTATGAATAAAATAATTACAGTGAACAGTTAACAGATTTCTGTGTATAAATAGTAGTATTTATTTTGAAATAACGCATTGTATATGGAATTTAACTGATAACTGATAACTGATAACTGATAACTGATAACTGATAACTGATAACT
>JAHDDR010000257.1 GCA_020629255.1 Saprospiraceae bacterium
TATAGAAAAAGCAAAAAATATACAGGAACCGTTTCTGCCCGTGACTTACACATGCTCCGAGAAACCAAACCTACATCTGTTTATATTGAATTGGGCAACATTAAAAACCCAAGTGACCAAAAACGTTTTGTATTGGAAAGCAACCGGGAATTATTAGCCAAATGGCTGTTTGAAGGGCTGACTAATTTTGCCCCATAGTTTATTTTTTCCGTTTTTTATTTTTTTTCTTTTCCAATTGAATATTTAATGAAATTATATGTGCAGAAAGACCGTCGGATCTGGAGATATAATTATAACGTAAAATAAAAATATTAAAATGAGAATATTTTGCGAACTTATGATAAGGTAAAAATTTTACTCCGAATCCAATATTATAAGTTCGATGCGTAGACAAATCGTAATCTGAAGTATAATATTCGGCAAATACAGAATGTTCACCATAGGAAGAAAAATAGGATGTTCCCCTTTGCATATAAAATCTAAAATTGGGAAGAAGGGTCCAAATAGGGTTCAACTTAATTGCCGTTTCATTTTTAAGCGATAAACTTAAGATTCCCCAATCATCAATAAATGGATTAATCGTATTTTTCAAAATATACCTTCCCTTAACAAATTGGTTCCATTTTAATCCGATACTTACTTTTGTTCTTTTTTCGGGTAATTTTTCAACCGCTTGAGAATCATCCTTAAAATAAATACGATGAAAAGGTGTAGCCAACAATCCTTTTTGAAAACTAAAAACAGGGTAAATTCCTACAATAGATCTTTTGTTGATTGCCGTGCTAAAACCCAGTTTAAGGTTAAACGAATGCCTACGATAAATGTCATACCATTCTTGATTCCTTAATTCTGATGGGTAAATTAATTTTTGGGGTTTCCACTCTCCGGCATCTAATCTTCCCCAACGCAAATCATCATTGAACATTTGAAATTCTACCGAATATTGCCTAATTTTTTTTTCATCTTTTTTCAAAAAACCAACCCGGCTTCCTACCGAAAAATAATCACTTTCAATAGACATGCCCAGTCCTCCATAAAGAGATATTCCGTTTCCTTTTATTTCCTGTTCATATTCTGCATGGGTATAAAAACGAGTATCAAGACTTGAAGCAGAAGACATTACGAAGTTTATATTATCTGTAGAAGCGCTTGAAATAACATCTGCACCCGAATTTATCTTCAAAGAGCGTTTTCCCATCTTTTTCTTGAGAGTAACGGCAGGTCCATATACTGTAAGTTTTTCTGTACCAATACCTCCCGTTACAGCAGAATTATTCCCATTTTGAATATAATTATTATATACTATATCAATCTGAGTTTTATTAACAGTAGCCGTAGTATCTAAATCCTGGGCCTTAGTAAATGAAAATAAGAATACGAAACAAGCTATGAAAAGGTGTTTTTTATTCATCTTTTATATTAATTACAACCACAACCACCACTCGTTTTCGCACTCTCTGCTGGAGTTGCACCTTCTCTAATCGAATGGATATAATTATTGAATTCCTGACCCGCATCATTTCCCATCTGCATTTCGCTATCACTAACAAACTGTCTTTCATACGGGGCAACCGTAGCACACGAAGACATAAAGAAAATTAAAAATAAACTAAAAATTACAAGCTTCATAATCCAGTTGCTTAGAAAAATATATTTGATTGTTTTTATCTATTATTATTGCATGAGTATGGGGTAATTGATTGACAAACCTCATACCGTCCCTAACGCCCATTACATATACAGCTGTAGCTAAAGCATCAGAAAGTTCGGCACTGGGAGAAACAATACTAACACTTTTCACCCCTTTTAGAGGCCACCCCGTTTTCGGGTTGATATTATGGGAATAACGTTCTCCTTTATATATGAAATATTCTTCATAATCACCAGATGTCGCAACAGCTTGATTTAATATAGGAATAAATAAAAGCGGTTTTTTCTTATCATCTGGATCAGCGATTCCAATTTTCCAGTAGGAACCATCCACTTTTGTTCCAAAACCGCAAAGGTCTCCACTCGCATTCACAAATCCTGAACGAATTCCCATGCTCATCCACAATTCTTTCACTCTATCAGAAGCATAGCCTTTCCCTATCGCGTTGAAGCTAATATAAACATTAGAATTGCGTTTCTTAACAGACAAATCATGCTCATTTAATATGAGTTGGTGTACTCCAACATTCAATAAGGCATGTTCAACTACTTCTTGAGTCGGAAATTCAAATCTCTTGTTTTTAAATGGATATATTTTTTTTAATCCACTTGCAGTGATGTCAAAACAACCTTCTGTAAGTCGAGTAATTTCTTGACTTCTTTTTATTATATGGAAAACTTCTTCTTCTACCTTTAAGGATTTCCCGGAAATTTGCTGGTTTATTCTAGAAGTAGTCGTGTCCATTTGGTATTCAGAAAGCAATGATTCAATCCGCTTTATCTCTGAAACTCCCATTTCTAAGCATTCATTTGCCTGTTTTTCATTTTCACATACTATCCCCAAACTAAAGACCGTACCCATTAGTTTTTCATAAGCCACAAATTCTCTCATCGGATTTCATCTTGGATTTTCATTAGCCTCTCTATAAATTGAGTGGGATCCATTTCAGGCACCTGTAGTTCATGGTATAGCAAGGTGTCAGTACGACTCAAAATGATGGTTGGGAAAACACCTTCGAACTGATATCTTTCTGAGTAATGTCTATTTATTTTCTTTTGCTCTTTAGTTAGTTTTTTTCTTTGAGGAAAATCAATTTTGGTAATTGTAATGCCTTCTTCTTGTAAAAATTTTATTACCGAAACATCATTCAGTATGTTCTTTTCAAATTTCCTACAACTTGAGCACCAATCAGACCCTTCAAAAACAATAAGAGAAAGAGTACTTTCTTTTACCGAAACAGTACTTAGAGCGAATATTCCTATAAATAGGACAAATAATGTTTTCATGAGATTATAAGTTTTGTATGTTTAATACCCCATTTCTGAATCAATAAAATATAGATAAATGGATTACCGTTCATAAATTATATTTGTTGAAGTTGTTTAAAAAGTACTGATAGAACGATCGGTAAGTGCTTGGAAGTCAAGACGAAGCTATTTTTGAGTTTCGTAGCTAAAAGCTACGGAACGAAAAAAAGCTGAAGTATTTGGCTTTCAATGACTTTGCCCAGCAACTATTGAATACTTTTTAAACAACTTC
>JAHDDR010000258.1 GCA_020629255.1 Saprospiraceae bacterium
ACCTATATGCGTTTTAATAATTCCATTTGATTTCACCAAGGTATATTTATTGGCTTCGCCAACTACTTCTATTACTTTCTCAAGTTTAGGTGTTAAGGGTGAACCATATCTGGGATATGCTTTCCAAGAATTTTTAACCACCCCATAATAAGACGCTGGGTTTACCATATTCGAAACAAAATATCCTCCTTTCCGGAATGCCACAGGAGCCAAAGCTCTGAACTGCACAAAAAATGTTTCTCTGAAAATGGATCTTCCTTGGTACTCAGGATCGACATTGACCCTTGTATTATAAATATATGTAGGCTCGCCTTCTATTTCCACTATCATATAATAACAACAAAAAAAAGAAATCAGAAAACCATTTTTATCGGTGAGCGTATAATATTTTTGGGTTTTTATTTTTTCATCGAAAAAAAACCATACAATTCTTTCTTTCGTAATTCCCGGAACAATTTTATTGAGAAGCATTGTTATTTTCCCCAGCCATATTTCTCGTTCTTCGGGAGATATATTATAATAGTCTAATCTTTGGAATCTCATGCATTATTCTAATTGTAGATATCTTTATTCAATTTTATTTTTTTCTTTATTTTCTACATAATCCATTTTGCAAACTGGACATGTTCCTTTTGCATCACTTCCGCTACCTTTACAATGCATTGGACAAATATAATCGGATGTGTATTCTTTTCCATTCGGATCGGCGGCATGCGACTTATTGCCACAAGAATATAACGCCAAGCTTATAACAGAACATAAAAACAATTGAGTTATTATCTTTTTCATATCAATCTTTTGTATTAGAATTATTTTCATCATTCATTTTTTCCAACTCTTTCAACGGTTCTAATAAATAAGTCAATCCATTGATTTTTATCTCGTGCATGGTACTGAGCAGCACTCCCAAATTCCCTTTAGGAAATCCTTTTTGCTTGAACCATTCCAAATAGGAAACGGGCAGATCACAGATTAAACGGCCCTTGTATTTTCCGAAAGGCATTTCCATGCGAATTAATTGCAGTAATATGTTTCTGTCCCACATTTGACAAATATAGATTTATTCTTCCATCAAACCCAACCCTTCGAGGCAACATTAACGTCCTTGAAAGAAAATACTATTTATATGAAATACTTATTGACCGTTGTTGTTACCTTTTTTATCATGAGTTTTGGTTTTTCGCAAGAAGACAAATCACATTTTATAGAATTGAACATTTCCAGTGGCTTCTTAAAAAAGAAGAACTTTTTAATCAACGAATTATCTACTGATGTTATACATGGGTATTTGGATGATAACATTTATGACAAATCTCCTACTGGAAATAGTTATGGCATCCATTTCAAATATGGAAAATATCTAGGAAGAAAATGGGCTTTTGTTTCTCAAATCGGATATAAAAATTGGATCGAACCAGTGAATTGCGATTGTTTTATTTGTGACAAGGCGATTACTTCTGCCGATAAAAAATTCAGTGCTTTAGATATGTCAATTGGTTGGCGTTATTCCATTTTTGAAATCAACTCTTTTACTTCTGCCATCGAAATCAACACCGCTTGGAGCAATGCATTCCAATATAAAAATTTGGATTATTTCAGTATGAATATTTTCCCCATGTTGGGCTATTCATTTTCCGAAGAATGGACTTCTTTTTTCAAATATGGATGGGATATGACTTTGGGCAAACATAAAAAACAAGAGCATCTGCTTCAACTTGGGATGCAATATAATTTCTAATCCAAAAGCTATGGATAATTAGTCTGTATCATTTGAAAAAGGGATGGCAAATTATCGCCATCCCTTTTCTTTTCTAAATTAGATTTACAACAAACTTTTAAACCGAGGTCGTTTCGGTGTAATGTCTCCCAACCGTTCTTTTTTGGCGGCTTCGAATGCACTGAAATTGCCTTCGAAAAACACCACTTCCCCTTCATCTTCGTAGGAAAGGATATGCGTTGCCAAACGATCGATGAACCAACGGTCGTGCGAAATAAGCAGGACACAACCCGAAAAATTATCAATGGCTTCTTCTAATGCCCTGAGGGTATTTACATCAATATCATTGGTCGGCTCATCGAGTAGAATCACATTGCCCCCTTCTTTGAGCGTAATTGCCAAATGAAGACGATTCCGTTCTCCGCCAGAAAGCACGCCTACCTTTTTTTGTTGTTCAGAGCCCGAAAAATTAAACTTACTCAAGTAGGCTCTCGCATTCACCTCCCGGTTGCCTATGGTAATCAGATCATTTCCTTGGCTCACTACTTCAAAAATGGATTTTTCAGGTAATAAATCCTTATGACTTTGATCCACATAAGCCAATTTCACGGTCTCCCCTATTGTTATCGTACCACTATCGGGCTGCTCTTCCCCCATAATCATCCGAAATAAGGTCGACTTACCCATACCATTGGGACCGATAATTCCGACAATGGCATTTTTAGGAATGCTCAAATTCAGATTATCTATTAATACCCGATTATCATAAGCCTTCGACAAACTTTCTACTTCGATGACATTATCCCCCAAACGTGGGCCGGGCGGAATGAACAATTCCAATTTTGCTTCTCGTTCCTTCACTTCTTGCCCACTCAATTCCTTATATGCATTTAAACGGGCCTTCCCTTTGGCTTGCCTTCCTTTCTGTCCCAAACGTGACCACTCCAATTCTCGTTTCAGAATTTTTTGACGCTTGGATTCTTGTTTTTCCTCATTCGCCAAACGATTGGATTTTTGCTCCAACCAAGAACTGTAATTTCCTTCCCAGGGAATACCTTCCCCTCTATCTAATTCCAAAATCCAGCCGGCAACATTATCCAAGAAATAACGGTCGTGCGTTACCGCTATAACCGTTCCCTTGTATTGCGCTAAATGATGCTCTAACCAGTGCACAGACTCTGCATCTAAGTGGTTAGTAGGCTCATCTAACAATAAAACATCTGGCTCTTTAAGTAATAATCTACACAATGCTACCCTTCTTCGTTCTCCTCCTGATAACACTCCAATCTTTTTATCCGCATCTGGAGTACGTAAAGCATCCATTGCTATCTCTAGCTTAGTGTCTAACTCCCACGCGTTGCTAGCATCTATCTGGTCTTGTAATTTTGCTTGCTGGTCCATCAGTTTTTGCATCTTATCTGCATCTTCATAAACTTCTGGTAGCCCAAACATGTCATTTATCTTATTGT
>JAHDDR010000259.1 GCA_020629255.1 Saprospiraceae bacterium
TTTGAAATGGATCCTCATACAAAAGAATATGCAGTAGTCATGAATTTCGGAAATTCCTCTGATGGAGAGACACCCTATGGGAGTTTATTCGAAGCCAGTGATGGCTATTTATATGGAATGACCCAAGAAGGAGGGCAATACAATGATGGTGTCCTTTATCGTTATTTTCCAGGTTCGAACATCAGTTTTGATATTCTGGACTTTGACGATACCAATACAGGTCGAAGCCCTTATGGCTCCGTGGTCGAAGCAGACAATGGCAAACTATATGGTATGACGTTATATGGTGGTGAGTTTGATAAAGGTACTCTTTTTGAATTGGATTTATCCAATTTAAATTTTACCAAAAAAGTAGATTTTAACGGGTCTGCAAAAGGGAGTCTGCCCAATGGTTCACTCATAAAAGCCAATAATGGTAAATTGTATGGTTTGACCCGAGAAGGGGGCGTATTCTCCACTGGTTTTGGAACCCTTATCGAATTTGACCCGACTACAGGTACGTTCACCAAAAAGCAAAATTTTAATGGAACAACTATGGGGAAATATCCTTATGGCTCCCTTATCCTTGCTGATAATGGTAAGCTATATGGTATGACCAGCGAAGGTGGAGCACATGGACTAGGCGTTGTATTCGAATATATTCCTTCAACAAATTCGTTTGCCACCCTTTTAGATTTTGATGGAACCACCAAAGGTAGCTCTCCCAAAGGTTCTTTAATGAAAGCTAATAATGGTAAATTATATGGACTCACCCATCTGGGAGGAACAATGAACAAAGGTATATTATTCGAATTTGACCCATCGAATAATGCTTTTGTAAAAAAGATGGATCTGAATGGAACAGTCGGTGAGCTCCCAACTTCCAATTCATTGATAGAAGTAATACTCCCGGTTTTAGATATTTATGTGGATGAAACCGCCACCGGTGCCAACAATGGTACTTCTTGGGCCGATGCCTTCACCAATTTACATGATGCCTTGACAATCGGTCAATTCCAAAACATTCATATAGCACAAGGCACCTACTACCCAACTACGGACGGGCTTAGGGGAATCGCTTTCGAAATCCCCAATGGAGCCAATATTCTAGGAGGTTATCCTTCAGGGGGAGGCACTAGAGATCCTGCTACATATCCTACGATCCTATCAGGTAATATAGATGGTTTAGCTGGTTATGATGGTAATTCATTCCATGTGATCAAATTAACCGATGTAGGAAGTGTTCAGATAGATGGTCTAACAATTAGGGAAGGAGGTGCCGTATCTACTAGTTCATTTGGTAGAGCCCGGGGCGGAGGTGTTTATGCCAAGAATGCCAGCGTTACCTTTACCAATGTACGCTTTCTATGGAACAAGGCCATTTATGGTGGTGCTGCCTTTGCGACCCTTTCTCCCAACGTCACCTTCGATGCCTGTGAATTCAAGAATAATATTGCTGATTATGGAGCAGCATTATATCACAGCAATGAAACCCATATGTATATTGACAATAGTTATCTAACCAAAAACAAAGCCTTAGTTCGTTGTGCCATTGAAATCAACAATTCCCTTTATACCAGGGTTAGAAATACCTTGATTGCAGACAATGAATCTGTCAATGCCAATGCCATTGCATTGATTGCCACCAATAGAGATCAATCCATTGATGTTTACAATTCGACTATTTTAGGAGAAACAAAAGATCGTTATTTAGTAACGATGCAAATCGGTTTTGGTGATCAATTGGATGCTACTTTTTATAATACCATCGTAGCTCATCAAAACCCTAATTTCTCAAAACAATTCAAAGCATTTAATAATAATATTTTGAATTTGAGTACAAATAATTGTTTTATCCAAGGCAGTAGTGTTATTGGTACTTCGTCTAATAATTTATATGAAGATACTGCAGGACCCTTGGTTTTGAATGCTAATTTTTCTTTAGATGAATGTTCGCCGGGAGTTAATAGCGGAAATAATTCTTATGCGACTGAATTATATTGGGATATTGAAGGAAACAATCGGGTATTTTATGGAACCGTGGACATCGGTTGCTTCGAAACCCAAGCTTTTTGTTCTGGCTCAAGAATATCAAATAATAATGACATCATCATTCACCCGAATCCTACTTCTGGAATATTAAATATTCAAGCCATGGACGATGAAACGACTTTATCTCTTTATGATGCTCTAGGGAAAAAAGTATTAGATATCCATGAATCCCAATTCGATATTTCTGATTACCCTTCGGGTATTTATTTATTACGAGCAGAGAAAAATGGAGAATTAGTTCAGACTAAAAAAATCATAAAATTGTAAATGCCTTAATTTAAAACAGCCCGGTTTCATTATTCTGAAAACAGGCTGTTTTTACTTCTTTATTTCATTCCTCTTTTCCTTCCATACTTGCTACAAATTGGGCATTCTTCAGGCTGATGCCCTCTTGCAGGGCAATATTCCCTTCCGAAATAAATAATTTGAAGATGGAGTTTATTCCATTTGTCCCGAGGAAATAATTTTTTTAAATCTTTTTCCGTTTGCACTACATTTTTGCCAGTACTCAACGCCCAACGGTATGCCAAACGATGAATATGTGTATCGACAGGAAAGGCAGGCACACCGAACGCTTGACTCATGACAACCGAAGCCGTTTTGTGCCCCACGCCTGGAAGTTCTTCTAAATCCTCAAAATTTTGAGGTACTTCTCCATTATGTTTTTCTATCAATATTTTAGATAAATCCGAAATGGCTTGGGATTTTCTGGGTGATAATCCACAAGGACGAATAATCGCTTTAATGTCTTCCACTTTTTGGTTCGCCATATCATGAGGGTTATCTGCTAGGCGAAATAAGTCAGGTGTTACTTTATTGACCCGTTCATCGGTACATTGTGCAGACAAAAGAACGGCCACCAATAATTCGTAAGATGAATTATGATCCAGAGGAATGGGTGTTTCTGGATAAAACCCTTCCAACATTTCCATAATTTCAAGTGCCTTCTCCTTTTTTGTCATGATATATTGATTTAGATTCTTGGGTAATTGTGTTTATGCAGTTAAGCAGAATGTTCTTATTAAACTTTAGACTTACATATAATTATAGTGGTATTTTCCTAAAATTGTACATTCATTTTGCCTTGGTGCAAAACGAATCAAAAAATCAAGGCTGTATTCATTTTTTAACACTACAAAAGTTT
>JAHDDR010000260.1 GCA_020629255.1 Saprospiraceae bacterium
TTCCAAATGTTTCTCTTTTTGGCTCCTCTTGCCAAACGGATGACTTGCATGGTCAGCGTACTGGCACCACTTATGATTTCTTGGTTTCTGATGTTCTGTTCCATCGCCCGAGCGAGTCCTTTGATATCAAAACCAAAATGAGAATGAAACCGCCGATCCTCGAATTCTATAATGGCAGCTTCGAATTTTTCTGGAATATTTTCGGAGTATGGAAAACGCCATTGACCATCGGCAGCAATAGCGGCACCCAAAAGATTGCCTTCTCGATCTTCTAGTACAATAGATGTTGGGGTTTGGAATAAAGGGCGGGGCAAACAAAAAATATAAAAAAGAAGGGCAATGAAGAGCAAACTCCAAGTCACTTTTTTATGCTTGATAAAAACAAATTGAAAAATGGATTTTATTTTATGATTATTTTTGTTGCTCATACTTACAAATATAATGACCATTGTTTTCCCATACTTTGGAATTTATTATTTGTATGAAAATTTAGATCATCCGTAAAACAAGAATGAAAATGGAAGTCCACCCGATTGCATTTGTAAAAAATGAACGAAAAGAGATTGAAGATGATTTTTGGGGAACAGTAATATCATGTATTGAGTTGGCGGATGGAATTCCTGCAAATTCCTTGGATGGTATCGAAGAATTTTCCCATCTGAATATCATTTTTTATATGGATCAGGTGAAGGATGAAAAAGCGGTGCCGCAATGTCGGCATCCTCGAAATAATATTTCTTTACCTAAAATCGGTACCTATGCCCAACGGAATAAGAACCGTCCGAATAAAATAGGTTTAACGACAGTGGAATTTATAAAACGGGAAGGAAATAGGGTTTGGGTGAAAAATCTGGATGCTATTGATGGCACACCTATTCTAGATGTCAAACCGGTGATGCAAGAATATCTGCCGAAAGGAACAATCAAACAACCCAAATGGACGAAGGAAATTATGCGGAATTATTGGGGATGAAAAAATCCCGAATTCTCAAATACATGAAAATTCGGGATAAAGTCTTATATTCTAGAACAGACTCGCAATCACTTTTTCTTCGGTCATGCCTTCGGCTTCCGCTTTATAGTTTCTAACAATTCTATGCCTTAGCACATAATTGGCAATAGCCTGAACATCTTCAATGTCCGGTGAATATTTACCATTGATGGCCGCATGGCACTTGGCTCCTAATACTAAATATTGTGAGGCACGCGGACCAGCGCCCCAAGAAATATAATTATTGACGGAGTCGGTTGCTCTTTGAGTACCCGGTCGGGTCTTGGTTGCCAAGCCAACAGCATATTCCAATACGTTATCGGAAATAGGGACTTTTCTTATCAATTGTTGATAGAATAAAATTTCTTCTCCTGTCAAGATGTTACTCAGTTCTACCTTCTGATCGGTGGTCGTTCCTTTTACAACTTGTAATTCTTCTTCATAAGAAGGATAATCCAATTTGATGTTGAACATGAAACGGTCTAACTGTGCTTCTGGTAGAGGATATGTTCCTTCTTGTTCGATTGGATTTTGAGTCGCCAAAACGAAGAACGGTTTGGGTAATATATGACGGACACCGCTTATTGTAACAGATCTTTCTTGCATCGCTTCCAAGAGGGCTGCTTGTGTTTTGGGAGGTGTACGGTTGATTTCATCCGCAAGGACGATGTTTGAAAACAAAGGTCCTTTGGTGAACTGGAATTTACGATCGTCTCCTAAAATTTCGGAACCAGAAATATCCGTAGGCATCAAATCCGGAGTAAACTGGATTCTTTTGAAATCCAAATCCAATACCTCGGCAATGGTGCTGACCAATAAGGTCTTTGCCAAACCGGGTACACCGACCAATAAACTGTGTCCATTGGCAAATAATGAAATGATAACTGATTTTACGGTTTCTTCTTGTCCGATAATGACTTTTCCAATTTCGGATCTCAAGTCTTTGTAGGATTGAGCCAAGGCATCTATGGCTTCAACGTCTGATTTGTATTTTGTCATGAATGATTAATCTCTTGTTTGTTATTTGTAGAAGTCGACTTCTTGTTATCTGATTTACAATGCTGCAAATTTATAAATTTACATCATATGTAACGACGGTAAAATTGTAATGTTCGGTTTTTAGACGGCTTAAAATAAAAAAAGGGCAATTCTTTCATCATGAATTGCCCCGATTACGGTATGAAACGCAATTAGTTGTAAATTCTTATAGTCAATTTTTATGCCGAAATATAAGGGAATTTAAGCAGAATACCTAAAATTCTTCCAGAATACATTTCGCATGGTAATGACCAACCAAGCTTTGAAACCTTGGTGATTGGCTGCATTACCCAAGTTCTTTGTGGCTTGGTGAATCGTTTCGAGATATAATTTGTGTGCATCATCGTGATTCTTCGCCAAACCCGCCGCAACAGCCTGTATAATGGCTGCATTGTCGTTCAATTTGTTATAAAATTCTGCCCTAGTCATTGTTTCTGATTTTAGTGGTCAATTACATTTTCTTTTCTAACGTATATAGATGCGATTGACACAAAATGTGTGGCACTTGTTAGGAAAATTTTAACTTTTTTATGAATCATTAACATTTTAAACGCCATTTTATGGGTTATGTTGAGTAAATTTTCCTATTCTACATCTTTTCAAGATAAAGTTCTGTTCAAACTATATTTGTTACCTGCTTGTAGGTACTTTTGTCCCTCAAATATCATCAGATAGCCTATTTATATCATAAAAAATTAGGTGAACGACCTAAAACTATCGTCCAATGAATCCTAAACTGTTTCTCAGTATCCTTTTGTTTTTTCTTTCCATTACGATTATTCATTCGCAAGTCAATACCAAAGATGTGACCATTATCAGGGATGATTTCGGAATTCCCCACATTTATGGTAAAACCGATGCCGACATGGTATATGGTTTGGCTTGGGCGGCTTGTGAAGATGATTTCAATTCCATCCAAGAAAATTTCCTAGCGGTGATTGGCCGACAAGCCGAAGTGAAGGGAAAAGCCGGAGCCATCATGGATGTTTTGGCTCATGTCGTGCAAGCAAAAGACAAGGCGGCGGCTCTTTATGATGAGAATACATTTACCCCGCATTTTGATAAGATGCTGGATGCCTATGTTCAGGCATTGAATGATTATGCGAAAAAGTATCCGAAAAAAATCCTACTCAAAAATAC
>JAHDDR010000261.1 GCA_020629255.1 Saprospiraceae bacterium
CTCGCGACCCCGACCTTGGCAAGGTCGTGCTCTACCAGCTGAGCTACTTTCGCATTTTTTGGTCATCTAAGAACCCTTTGATTCTATCGCGGGGCAAATATAAGTGAATGCCTATTAATTTTTCAAGTAAATTGATAAATTTTTAACAAGATTGATTTAAAAATAATTCCATCCTTACTCGAATTTTTATACAAACCGCTCATTTGTTCAAAGGGATAGTGATTCATCTATTGTAAAATCATAAGGTGTATCGTGTGAAACCAATATAAGACCAGCCTGTTTTCGGGTTAGTTCTTCTTGGATCAACCCACATGCCTCTTTGATATTTTCTCTATCCAAATGGGAGAAAGGTTCATCCAATAATAAAAAATCAAAAGGACGTGCCAATGCTCTAATAATAGCTACTCTTTGTTGCTGTCCGTAGGATAGTGTTGATGCCTTTTGCTCCCATACCTTATACACTCCTAATCGTTTCGACCATTCTTTTATTTTTGATTCATCAACCGTTCCCGATTGTTTCCTCACCAATTCTATATTCTGCAATGCCGTTAGTTCTGGCAAAAGTCTCAGGTTTTGAAAAACGATTGAAATTTGGTTGCTCCGAATTTCAGCCCATTGTTCATTCGAAAAAGATGAAGATGTTTTTCCATCAATGGTAAATGCCCCTTCATAATCCTTCCTCAAACCCATTATTATATGCAGTAGCGTAGATTTACCTTCACCAGAAGGCGCTTTAATCCAATATTTTTTTCCTTTGGCAAACAGGATTTCCTTGTTCCAAATCTGAGACTCTCTTTTTATAGGTCGAGAAAAAATCGGAATGGGTTTGACTTGTTGAAATCGAATCATATTCTAAAAATAGCATATTTAATTCTATCCCACTAAAATTCGAAATCCCAAAAAGAAATATGTTGCTTTTTTGTGATAGTCCAATCCCTATAGGTTTGATAAAAATAAGATAGGAATAATATTGCCACAGGCAAGTATGCCCAAGAGCCTACCCAACGCATCCATAAAGGAAGACTGACTAGAACCACCGCCATCGCTTTGATAAAATTCAATTTTTGGGCATAAGCATAAGACCACCATAAATGAACAGCACTTGCCAATTGCCATAGTCCTAGAATAACAATGGCTCCCAAGCTCCATGAATTTGTAAATGATGATGGCAGATACAAAAGTATAATCGCCAAAATTAAAACGAATTGCCCTAATGCATCAATTTTCATTCTTCTGGATGTTAGCATATTTTATTCATTTGTCTCATCAAGTGTTAGATATCGGCATCCAAAATTTCAACCCAATCATTTGCATGGGTGTTTTGGCTAGGCTTAGGAACTTTCTCCACTTCCTTCATAGTTTTGTACAAATATGTTATACCCAAAACAATGGGAATAATAAATATGAATGCACCAAAGACAATTTCAAAGGCAGGTGGTGTATTTGAAGCATGCTCCACTAAAGAAAAAACCAAGCCTGCTACTAAAAAATAGAAGAAAACACCTACCAAATATTTCATTCTCCATACACTACCGTAAATTGCTCCGACAATTCCACTAAATACTTGCCAAGCACCAAAAGGAATGCACAAAAGCATGGCGATAGGATATACAATGATGGTCAAGGCGATTAAAAATGCCAATATTTGTTGGATAACTACATCTATTTTCAAAAAGCCATAAGGCGGTTGCTGCTGTTTCATGATATAATTATTTTTTGATGATCTAAAACATGTCTATTGTTGGATTAGATACATCTAATAAGAAAAACGTTTTATTGTCTTGTATCCAAGGTTCCATAATCCGCATCCAAAATATTTAAATCGTATTCTTTTTCTTTGATAACTACCTCCTCCAATTTTCCTAATCTATTAAAATCCATAATGGTTTTCATCCAATGCCAACCACCTATTGCCATAGGAATGATAATCAAACCTATCAAAAAGAAAACATACTCTCCCTGATAGCGAAACCCGTCTGCCACTAAGAAAAACATTCCCAAAATCACGAAATAAAATAAAACCACAAGTAGATATTGTTTTTTCCACGCCCTCCCCAAACGCCAGCCAAAAAGACCCGAGCCTACTTGGTAAAAACCCAATGGTATCTGTATAATCAAAGCAATGATGACAAACTCCCTATTTGCCAATCCCATCAAATGGAAAAACAAGGTTGGAACATATAAAATTCCTTGGAGTATAATATCCACCAATCCTGCATCTTTTCTATAAGGTTCCATAATCAATGTATTTTTAAAAATGATTGCAATACAAACATAAAGGTTATTTTTTAAATTTTCAATATTTACTGAAAATAAAATATTATTCGTTTTTCAACCCTTATCCCTTACATTTGTTTTTATTACATCTAAACTTACTCCTTATATTATGGATGCAAAAAAACTGACTACGCTGATACGGAAGCGAAGGGCCGTTTTTCCCAACATGTACCAAGAACGTTCCATAGAGAAAGATATTCTTTTGGAAATACTGGAAAATGCCAATTGGGCTCCCACCCATAGACATACCGAGCCTTGGAGGTTCAAGGTTTATCAAGGAGAAAGCCTCAAAACATTAAGTGAGTATCTAGGCGATGCGTATAAAAACAATACCCCACCTGATAAATACTTGGAACGCAAATTCAAGAAAACACGCAAAAAACCTTTGCAATCGGCTTGCGTTATTGCCATTTGCATGAAAAGAGATGAGGAAGAACGCATTCCAGAGGAAGAAGAAATCGCTTCGGTAGCCATGGCCGTACAAAACATGTGGCTGACTTGTACAGCACACGGAATCGGTGCTTATTGGAGCAGTCCAAAATACATTTACCAAGCTGGAGAAGAGTTAGGCTTGGAGAAGGGAGAACGTTGCCTCGGGTTGTTCTATATGGGTTATGCCGATGGCTCTCAACTTGTCGGAAAAAGGGGTAATATCCATGAAAAAGTGCGTTGGATGTGAAACTTTCGTTAAACATCTTCTTATTTTTGACGCTTTGTCAAGACTCTGACGTTCAAACAAATGGGAAACCTTGTACCTTTGGTATGGGTTTTGAGCAAAAACATCATGGATGATGCAATATCTGCTTGATGATCTTGTCCTTAAATCAGATACATCCATTCATGAATCATCAAAAATTCTAACTAATGAAACAGTTATTTTCTATTTTC
>JAHDDR010000080.1:0-14888 GCA_020629255.1 Saprospiraceae bacterium
TTATTTACTAAACAAGGTCATCTAAAAAACAGGCAAAGTGCCACCATAAGCTTTATTGATGTTTTCTTTGCTAAAGGTGTTTTGAACATCACCTTCCGCAACTACGCCCTTGTTCATAATGATAATGCGATCAAAATATTCCCGCACTTTCGAAAGATCATGATGTATCACCAAAATCGTTTTTCCTTGCTGGGCTAAATTTTTCAGAATCTCAACAATTTTCTCTTCTGTTTTGATATCTACACCAACAAAAGGCTCATCCAAAAAAAGGAAGTCAGCTTCTTGGCACAATACTCGGGCAATAAAGACCCGCTGTTGTTGCCCTCCCGAAAGTTCACCAATTTGACGGTTTGTGAATTCTAGCATACCCACATCATCGAGAGCTTTTTTAGTCAATTCATGATCCTTTTTTCCAATACCCTGAAAAATGCTTTTGTGTGGATACCGCCCCATCATTACCACATCGAAAACAGTAGCGGGGAATTCCCAATTCACACCATCCTTTTGAGGGACATAAGCCAAAGATTTTCGTACATCATCAATATCCTTTCCTTGTATGGTAATTTCTCCGTGGTTGGGTTCTAATAGTCCTAATATCGATTTGAATAGGGTAGATTTTCCAGAACCATTGGGACCGACCACTCCTGTAATTTTCCCAGAAGGGATGTCTAAGTCCACCTGCTCCAAAACGATTTTCTCATCGTAGGAAACATGCAAATCTTTTATTTGGATGGCAGTTTCCATTAACTGTTTTTTCTTCTAAGGAATAAGAAAGCACCACCTAGCAGGACAATGAGTCCAAGTAAACCATACACCATTCCGAAACCTTCGCCATCGGGAGTTGTAGATTCAGAAGTATTGGACGGGGCTTCTTTTTTTGCTGTTAATGCTTCATGGATAACATCCGTATTATATTTCATCATTTTGATATAGGTGTCGCCGTTGCTTCCTTTTTCGCCAATAGAATCGGCATAAAGTTTTCCTCCAATCTTTACTCCGGTGTCTTTGGATATTTGATGAATAAGTTTAGGATTAACGGTGCTTTCGATGAAAATAGCGGGCACATTCGTTTCTTTAATAAGTTTGTACACATTATTCATGTCTGACGTTTGTACGTCGGCATCTGTAGACGTACCCATTGTCGACTCTAGGCGAATGCCATATTTATTTCCATAATATTGAAAAGCATCATGCGAGGTAATTAGAACCCTTTGCTGTGCCGGAATTTCATTTATTTTTTGTTGGATATAAGCATCGGTAGATTCTAATTTTTCTTTGTATGTACTAAAGGTGTTGTCAAAGTAATCAGAAGCTTCCGGAATTAATTTCTTTGCCGCTTTAGCCATGTTTTCAGCATAAACAATACCATTGGCCATGTCCATCCAAGCATGAGGATCGACAGCGTTGTTGTATGCCAAACTGCTGATGGCTTTGATCCCCTCGGTAACAGTAACCGTTTCTGCCTTTGTGCCAGAATTGGCGATCAATTCATTCAACCAGCCCTCGAAGGTTAACCCATTTTGTAGGATGAGGTCGGCACTGTTCACTAATTTTGCATCGTTGGGAGTTGGCTCGTGCAAATGAGGATCGCCACCAACCGGGACAATCAATTTTACCTCGGCTTTGTCGCCAAAGATATTTTCTGCGATATCAGAAATCATAGAAGCCGTACAAACAACAATAGGTTTTTCTTCTGCATAAGAATTTTGGAATACGAATAGTGCCAAAGTAAAAATGAAATATTTTTTCATGTTGTAGAGATCTTAAGTATTTGTTTTGATGAATAAATTATTAGCAACTTTTTGGGTGATGGTTTGCTCGGCATCCTTTCCTATTTTAATTCGGATAGAGCCATCATAATCGAACTGTTCGAGTACAGTAATTTCCGTTCCTAGAATGAGGTTGAATTGTTCCAGATATTGGAGGAAGGGCTTGGAATGTTCCCTTACCCCAACAATAACACCCGTAATATTTATGGAAATGTCGGATAATGGATGTTGCTCCCTTTTTGCAAAATTTCCTTTCTGATCTGGAATGGGATCGCCGTGTGGGTCAAATTTCGGGAAACCTAAAAATTGATCCATCCGATCGACTAACTCCTCGGATTGGATGTGTTCCAATTGTTCGGCGATGTCGTGGACTTCATCCCAGGTAAAATTCAATTTGTCAAAAAGGAATACTTCCCAAAGGCGATGTTTGCGGATGAGCTTCCGGGCAATGGCATCTCCCTTGGGGAGTAAGTTTACACCTTTATATCGTTCATAATGAATGAACTTTTGTTTGGAAAGCCGTTTGATCATATCGGTAACAGAAGCGGCTGCAGTGTTCATTTCATGTGCAATGGCATTGGTGCTCACCGAACCCTGGCTCTTTTCCGATAATTTGAAAATGGCTTTGAGATAATTTTCTTCTGCCTGAGAAACCATATCACAAATGTAATAATAAATTTTTAGACTTGCCTAAAAATTTATTTAGATAAGTCTTCGTCCAGAATGAATTTCTTTATAATGATGATTAATTGATTAACTTTACCCCAAATAATTCATCTAAATCCATGCCCTTTGAGTGAAGAAATAAGAGAACGGTTGAATGAGAGTTTTGAACAGGAACTCAAAAATCTGAATCAATACCAAGGCGAAGCAGTAAAGAGCATTGAAGGGCCGGTTTTGGTGATTGCCGGTCCGGGAACAGGAAAGACCCATATTCTTTCTGCTAGGATTGGCAATATTTTAAAAGAAACGGATACACATCCTCATAATATTCTTTGTCTTACGTTCACGGAAGCTGGAGTTCTGGCAATGAGGGAACGCTTACAAGAGTTTATTGGACCCGAGGCACATAAAGTTCATATTTATACATTCCATTCTTTTTGCAATAATGTGATCCAAGATAATATGGAATTGTTCGGGAAATTCGAAATGGAACCGATTTCGGATTTGGAAAGGGTAGAGGTGATTCGGGAAATGATCGATGAACAAAGAGAAAATAATATTTTAAAAAAAGGACGTTGGGATATGTACTACCACGAAGTACATTTGAGATCCTTGTTCCAACAAATGAAATCAGAAAATTGGTCGGTAGAATTTATTGAAGAAAAAATTGATCAATTTTTAGAAGAAATTCCAACCAGGGAAGAGTTTGTTTATAAAAGAAATTCTAAACATGGTAAAAAAGGGGAACTACGACAAAAAAGAGTAGAAGAGGTTACCGATCGTTTGGAAAAATTAAGAGCAGGGGCAAAATTATTTCCTTTATATAAAGAAAAAATGAGAGAGCGGGGACGCTACGATTATGAGGATATGATTTTATGGGTGTTGGAAGAATTCAAAAATAATGAAGCCTTACTGAGGAAATACCAAGAGCAATATTTGTATTTTTTAGTCGATGAATATCAAGACACCAATGGTAGCCAAAATTTAATTCTTCAGACCTTGATTGAATATTGGGATAAACCAAATGTTTTTGTAGTTGGAGACGACGACCAATCTATTTTTGAATTCCAAGGAGCAAGATTAAAAAATATAATGGATTTTTATTGGGCACACCAAGAACAAATTAAATTGGTGATGCTGAAGGATAATTATCGGTCGTCACAAAATATTTTAGATGCTTCTAAAATTGTTATTAACAATAATAAAGAAAGAATTATTCAGAAATTAGAGGGGCTGGATAAAAATTTAATAGCAAGGAGCGAATTGTTTGCGAGTTCTAATTTGCGACCTAAAATATTTTCCTACCCGAATAAAATGCAGGAAGATGCCGCTATCGCCAACCATATAGAACGCTTGTATAAGGAAGGTTTTCCGTTGGAAGAAGTGGCTGTGATTTATGCCAAACATAAGCAAGCCAGAAATGTCATTTCTTTATTGGAACGGAAAGGAATTCCTTATACAACAAAAAGAAGGGTAAATATTTTGGATTTACCCTTAATGGAAAATGTAAGGATGCTTTTGGAATATTTATATCTCGAATATCGAAACCCGAATGCAGGAGAAGAATTGTTGTTTAAAATCATGCATTTTGATTTTTTTAAGATCCATCCTTCAGATTTAAATCGCTTAAGTAATTATTTGGCGAAATACGGTCGTCCTAGAAATTTGACTTGGCGGGATGTGATCGAAAATGAGGAGGAATTAAAAAAAATAAAATTTAAAAATCCGAAATCTATCTTACGTTTTTCGGAAGTGATGAATAGTTTGCTGGCAGATTTTGGCAATTACCGTTCACTGGGCTTTTTAGAACGCTTAATTAATCGAAGTGGGCTGTTATATCATATTATTCATGACAAAGAGCAAGCGTGGTTTTTACAAATTATTAGTACCTTTTTTAATTTCGTAAGAAAGGAAACGGATAAAAATCCGAGACTTACGGTAAAGAAATTATTGGACACGCTCCAGAATATGGATGATAATAAATTGCCCATCGGAATTAATAAAACGGTAAGTGCAGAGAATGGCGTGAATTTATTAACGGCACATGGTTCCAAGGGCTTGGAATTCCAAGTGGTGTTTATGCTAGATTGTGGAAAAGATTGGGATGGTGGAAGAGGGAATCGATATCGATTTTATTTGCCGGATACCATTACGAATTCGGATGAAGAAGTGGATGCCTTAGAATCTAGACGACGTTTATTTTATGTAGCAATGACCCGCGCGAAGGAACAATTGTTTTTGTCTTTTGCTAAAAATGATAATTCGGCAAAACCTTTGGAAAAATCCCAGTTCTTGGATGAAATATTAAATGCAAATGATTTAGGTCTGAAAATTGAAGATCGAGTATTGCCGGCAAAAGAGGTGATTTCGATTCAAAGTTTATTGTTGTCTGAATTAGAAAATCCATTTATTGCGCCCCAAGAAAAAGATACAATTGCAGAATTGATAGAAGGTTTTGTACTAAGCATTTCTTCGATGAATCGCTATCAAAGTTGCCCCTTGAGTTTCTATTATGAATATGTTTTAAAAATTCCAAGTATTCCCAACGAAGCGGCAACATATGGAACGGCAATGCATAACGCACTCAAACGTTTATTTGATAAAATGTTGCTTCACGAAGAAAAAGAATTTCCGGAAATGAAAGAGCTGGTTGCCTTTTTCGAAATGGAAATGAAAAAAAGAAAACATCTTTTTTCCAAAAAAGGATTTAATCGGAGAATGAAAATGGGGCAACGGAATTTAAAAGCATATTATCGGACAAAAAAAGATAATTGGTCGAAATATGTTGCTCCGGAAATGGATGTTCGGAATGTAGAATATAAAGGTGTTCCCTTAAAAGGAACCTTGGATAAGGTTGTTTTTTTAGATGAGAAAAAAGCATACATCGTAGATTATAAAACGGGAAGTCTGGATGATAAAAAAATGAAACCGGGCACAACCAAAAAACCGGAAGGAGGTATTTATTGGAGGCAATTGTATTTTTATAAAATTTTATTTGAAAATTATAAAAATCAAAATAATAAAGTCGTTTCAGGAGAAATTGCTTATTTGGAAACGGATCGGGAAAAGAATTTTCCGGTTAAAAAAATACTTTATAAAGAAGTAGAGCAGCAGGCAGTTGGGCAAATGATGGTAGATACCTATAAGTCTATAAAAGAACAAGATTTTTACGAAGGTTGTGGAGAACCCAATTGCAAATGGTGTAATTTTGTGAAAAGAAATATTATGTCAGATTCGTTTTCTGATGATGATGCGGGAGATTTGGATGATTAACTAAAAAAATAAAAATCATTGTTGTTTTTGAATTTATGTCGGATTTTTTTGTTTTCATCAGGGGAAGAAACCGAAACAATAACTTGAAATGATTTAGTTTTTAAAATGGTATTTTCGTCTTCTAAAATAATGCCATAAATATCTTTTCCGATTTTTTTAGGATTGTTACACACCCATCTGAATGCTATTTTGTTTTCAATTAATTTCTGGGCTATTTTTTTTCCTTTTTTTCCAGCGCCCCATAAAAAAAGAATTTTGTTTTTGTTATGGTCAATTCTTAAAAAATAATCAACTTTGATATTGGTAAATCGATTGTCCGAATAATTCGGGTCATTTCTAGAAGCCCTTGATGAATGGTCTCGCCAATAATGCAAAGTTTCTTTACAAGAAATTATTTTTAGGTCATTTTTATAAAAGCGAAAACACAAATCATAATCTTCAGGATAAATATCTGAATGAAATGCATTGCATTTTTCGAAATCAACTTTATGGATCATCCAACAAGGAGAAGGGATGACGCATTCTTTATAAATGTCGGAAAAATTATTTTCATTTAAACTTAGTTGGTTGAGCCAGTCGGCATATTTTTTATATCCTTCTCCTAGGGCGTTTTCTGAAAAATATTCAACGAATCCCAAAGCAATATGTCCCTTTCCTTTGTTCTCTAATGCCAAGCGAAGTTTTTTTAATTTTTGGGAAGCCATTTTGTCATCAGAATCCATTCTCGTAATAAAATGACCCGTAGCATTTTTGTAAGAAGTTCTTAGTGCATTTATAA
This sequence comes from Saprospiraceae bacterium, assembly GCA_020629255.1. GTDB lineage: Bacteria > Bacteroidota > Bacteroidia > Chitinophagales > Saprospiraceae > JAHDCE01. The sequence goes on from JAHDDR010000080.1 coordinate 6,484, forward strand.
TTCCTTGTCCTTCGTTTTTGAAAACCTTTATTCTTGAATCTTTTTTAGCATATTTTTTTAAAATAGAAAAAGAATGATCGGTAGAATGATCGTCGGTAACCAATAATTCCCAAGAGGTTTCTTCTTGTTGTAGGATGGAATCCAAACAATCTTCTAGGAAATCTTCCGTATTTTTTACGGGCATCAATATGGAAATTAATGTTTTCAAACCCATTATTTTTTTCGAAAAATTTCAGCCTTCATATCGTTGACATAAATAAAACGTTCCCGAGGTTGCCAAACATAAATAGATATAGTAGTCTCTTTCGGTTGGTCGGTTGTCGGAGCCTGGGTGAAAAAATGCATTTCATCCCAAACGTTGGGTTTGCCTGTCCAGAATCCATAAGGAGGACCACCAATTTTATTTTCTAATTTTATTCCTTTCCAAACATTCACGTCAGGACCTTCTATCTGGCAAACCAAATGTGCCATGTCCCAAGTAGAATTGGGATTGGCCGTCGTTTTTATTTTTGCACTTACTTTTATATAATCTCCGGGCTGGAAATTGATTTTGTCGTAAGTGGTTTTTATTTTTTTTGTTACTTCTGTTTTGTTGTTAAAATAAAATAAAGTGTCAGCACAGAGGGAAGTATCTTCACAAACATAGTTGATGTGATCCAGTGTGTCGTTGAATCCCTCAAATAAAATTTCTTGGATTTTTATTAATTTATTTTCTTTGGGTTGATATTCTCTAATGTCATTTACGACATAGTCGTTGTAGGAAAAGTTAAATTTACCGAGTGTCTGTAAATAGAATTTTTTATGACCATGTTCTGTATAAATTAATCCTTTTTGGAATTGGTAGGTGTGTGTGCCGTTTAAGAATATGCAAAAAATAAAAAATAAGAAAAATAAAAATTTACTCCAGTTTTTTTTCAAAGCAAAAGCGACGAATGATGCAAGAGGAATAGAAAGTAAAGGATAAGCTTCTATCATGGGGCGAGACCCAAAGCCATTAATATAATTCCAACACCACCAACTATAAATAATGTAAATGTGTAAAGGTAAATATAGAATTACGGACAATAAAAAATCTCGTTTTTTCCATAAAAAAAGAATGCCGAGTAAAGCACAAATCATAATAGGTGTATAAGGAAGCCAACCATTTTGAAACCCAAAAACACCTTCTATGAAATGGGGGTTCGAAAAATCAAAACCCTCGTCTTCGTAGCTGTAATATATCCATGAACCTGTAGCCCATTTCCAATACATCATTTGTATGGTTCCGATGCCAGAATAAATAATGATGCTAAGAAGAATTTTTTTCCATTCTTTTTTGAAAAAATCAATTCTTTTAAATAAATCGTTTTTATTCGTGATGCCATAAAATAAAGGAATGATGAGGCAAATGATTTCAACGGGTCGTGAAAGAGCGATAAGGCCACAGCTCAATCCAATTAAAAAAGTCCATTTGTATTTTGGATTTTTATAAAATTCTATCGTGGAATATATTAAAAGACAATACAGCCCGAATAGATAGGGGTGCGACATTGTCGGGTTATAGGTCGTGAAAAAAAATAAATTTGTTCCTAGACCCAATCCAATTAATGTAATTGCCGTTACGGCATCCGTAAAATATTCTAATAAAACTTTTCGAAGAAAAAGGAATCCGAAAAAAACATAAAACAAACAAGCATGATTGGCAAAATATAAATAAATCGAAGAATATCCGTCGGCAGGTAAATCGAACAATAAAGCCAAGAAATGGGCAATGAGGAAAAAAGGAGCAATCAAAATCGAAATCCCCATCGAATATTTCATGACTTGTCTTCCTTCTCCTAGATGTTTGGCCTCATCAATTCTTAGCGGGTTCCCATTGTCAATAAAATCTTGGTGTTTTGAATATTTTGTTCTAGTAGCGATGGATTTTTCAAGTGTCCCTAAATCATGGTGGATAAACGTAGCTGGCAAATATCCATAATAACCCCAAGAATCACCACCTCCTGCATTCAAATGCCAATTGCCGAAATAATGAAGGCAAATCAATTGTAAGATTAAAATGAATATGATACTGATCTTGGAGTACATGACAAAGAATAATTTTCAAAATTCGAAAATAAAAATAATTACTGATAGTACATTACAATGTATTAAATTTGTACCATCGAAATAAAGGGATTAAATTGTTGGGATGGATCGCCTGAATGAATTTAGGATTTATTACAATCACACCATACATCCGGAGTTGATGCGAATGGAGCGGAAAAGGAAGAATCTCCTTTGGTTACTTTTTATTTCCATTTTTATTTTGACGGGAATCATTTTTCTAGAATTTTATATCGACGTTTTTCTCGTCACCCTCCTCATGATGATTCCTCTAGCCCTGTACATCGCTTTTCTTTTTTATCAAATAAGGAACTTTGCAATCACCTTCAAACCTCGGGTTGTGAATTTAATTCTCGATTTCATTGCCGAAGGGAATTTCAAATACGATCCCAATAAATCATTAACGGTAAAAGATTTTAAAAATAGTCGAATTTTTTCTTCCGATGCTCCTTCCTTTTCCGGAGAAGATCACATCTCAGGGCAAATTGGCGAAATCGAATTCGAAATGAGTGAAATCGAAGTGCGGGAATTCTCTAAAGTAAGGAACCGACTCAATTACGTTTTTAAAGGCGTTTTTCTAAAAGCCGATTTTTCAGGAAAATCCAGAGGAGCGATTTACGTTCTGCCCGAAGAATTCCAACAATACCTAACCCGTTCCATCAAACAGTTTACGAGAGAGGGAGCGATTCCTATTGAATTAGGCTCTGAAATTTTCGAAGAGGCCTTTATGGTGTATGCTACTCGTGATGCGCATGTATATCAATTATTGTCGTTAGAGGTGCAACAGATTCTAGTTGATTATAGAAGAAAAATGGATAAAGAAATATACATTTCATTCATCAATGAGCAGATGTATGTGGCGGTTACCGAACCCCGGGATTTATTAGAACCATATATCTTCCAATCCAATGTCAATTTTGAATTGGTGAGGGGGTTCTACGAAGATCTACAATTATTATTTTCGATTATAGAAGAATTTGATTTGCATCATTAAAAAAGAGAAATGAATAACGAAGATCAACATTTTTGGAAAAGTTGCTTTATCGGAGCAATCATATGGATGATTGTTCCTTTCATCTTTGTATGGATGATGCCTTTATTAGCAAAAACAACAGGATTGGATCAGCCCTTTAATTTTATTCTTCCAGGAATTTCTTTAATCTTAAGTGCCTTTTTTACTTCTGGTCTAGCATTGCTAAAAGCTATTTTTAGTTGGTTGATGTTTTGGAAAAGGAAAGATTCCGAAGCGGATGATATAGAAGAAGAATTGCCGAAATCGTATGGTTCCATAAGCATTCTGGTAACAGCATTGGTTTTCATGGCGGGGGGGGCAATTGTAGGAACATTGAACCAAAACTTTACACCCATCATTAAGATATATGGGATAGTTGGAGTATTATATGGTTTCATAATTTATTTTCTATTTCAGAATAGGATTTTTGATCCAGACGATTTTTAATCAAGCATAGCCCAACACTTCCCATTCTTTTGTATTTTTGTACACATTTTTACATAACCATTAAAAATAGAATGATAGATGTCATTTGAGATTGAAGGTAAACTTTACAAAAAATTCGATACGGCCCAAGTCACGGATACATTCAAGAAAAGAGAATTTGTTATTGAATTGGATGGACCCTATCCACAATATGTGATATTCCAGTTGACACAAGACCGATGTGGCGTGTTGGACTCCTATAGTGAAACAGATAAAATCAAAGTATTCTTTGATTTGAGAGGGCGGGAATGGAAAAGCCCACAAGGAGAATTCAAATATTTCAACTCTTTGAATGCTTGGAAAATTGAAGGAGCAACGGCAACACCTCCGCCATCGGAAGAAGCTCCTGTTTCAAACGATACATTTCCGGCAGCATCAGACGAGCAAAAGTTCGACGATAATGATGATTTACCATTTTAACGCAACCTTAACCCGCAATTAGGGTATCTGTATCGTTAATATGGCGTCATAAAAAACGTATTAATAAATCACTTAAACTGTTTTACAATGAAAAAAGCATCACTTTTATTCATGTTTTTAATGTTTAGTATTGCAACTATGTTTGCTCAAATCAAAGAAGGTTCTGCTTCAATGAGCAAAGGTAGCGAAAATGCTTTCTCGATAGAATTGCGTCAAACTGAGGCTAAAGAAGTATCTAAGGCTTGGGAAAAATATGTCAAGAAATTCAAAGGAAAAGTAAAGAGAGATAAGAAATCCGGAGAAATCTTTGCCGACGATTGCGAAATCGAAGCGATGAGCAGCAATACAGTTGACATCTACTCTTCTTTAAGACAATCCGGAGAAAATACGACTCTTACCGTATGGTATGATTTGGGAGGAGCTTTCTTGAGTTCAAGCATGCACGGAGATAAAATTCCTGTAGTAGAGAAAATGTTGCAAGAATTTGCCATCAGTGTAGACAGAGCTTCTGTAGAAGAAGATTTGAAAGAGCAAGAAAAAATATTGAAAGGTCTAGAAAAAGATTTGAAAGGATTGGAGAAGGACAAAGAGAAGAGCGAGGATGAAATCGTAAAATGCGAGAAGAAAATTGTTGAAGAAAAAGAAGCCATCAAAGTAAATCTTGAAGACCAAAAGGTAAAAGTAGGGGAAATCGAAGCTCAAAAGAAAGTAGTTGAGCAGATTCGTGATGCCTTGAAAAAATTGGATAAATAAGACATAGAGTCTGAATTGAAACCACAAAGATATGGGTGCTGCTTGATTCAAGTAGCACCTTTTTCTTTTCTAACATATTTTAAAAAAAAGCCATTCAAATTTGACATTTACAAGAACACCTGCTTTATTTGCAATATCATAGCGAGACAAAATCTATAATAGAATATCATGAAGTTAATTTTCAATACTAAAGGTTGGTGGCGTAAAACTCTCTCAATAACGGGGTGAGGTCTTAGCCTTTTAGTATGATTCTTGATATAGATGAAGTGGCTTACCGAATTCCCGGTAAGCCACTTTTTTTATGAATCAAATTCAAAGAAAACGCGTAGAAATAATAATTTATGCAAAACCTAATGACGAAAATAAGAATACAAACCCGTTTGGAAACCATCATGGCAGACACGGTCACGCCGGTTTCCTTATACCTGAAACTGAGGGATCATTATCAAGAACCCATTCTTTTGGAAAGTAATAATTTCACAAGTGCCGAAGATTGCCATTCCTTTTTGGCATTCGAACCCGTTTCAAGTATCGAAATAAGAAACGGGATAGTGGCATTGCAATATCCCCATCATGAAGAAAAAAGCCAAGTGAAAAATACGAATTCCGTTCCGGACGCTTTGAAGGGATTTTTGGATTCCTTCGAGGTACAAGGAGAAGGAGAACCCATCAATGGTATATTCGGACATGTCAATTTCGATGCAGTTCAATATTATGATACGCTTAAGTTAGACCCCAATAAGGAAAGTTTTGATATTCCCGATATCAAATACAATTTTTACCGCTTCATTATTTCCATTAATCATTTTAAGGATGAAATGACGATTTTGGAAAATATTCCTGAAGGGGAATCTTCTAAAATGGAGGAATTCATTCAACGGGTAAATGCCTCGATTCTTCCCACCTTCGAATTCGAAACAATGGGAGAAACCACCAGCAATTTAAAAGATGAAGAGTTCAGAGAATTGGTTTCCTTAGGTAAAAATTATTGCCAAATCGGCGATGTATTCCAAATTGTATATTCTCGCAGATTCTCCCAAAAATTCAGAGGTGACGAATTCCAAGTCTACCGAGCCTTGCGATCCATCAATCCATCGCCCTATTTATTTTATTTTGATTTTGGAGGGTACAAAATTTTAGGGTCATCTCCAGAAGCCCAGCTCATTATCAAGGATCAGGTAGCCAAAGTCAATCCCATTGCTGGCACGTTCAAACGAACCGGCGACTTGGTTGAAGATCAAAAGTTAGCCGAAGAACTGAAGAAGGATCCCAAAGAAAATGCAGAACACATCATGCTCGTAGATTTAGCGAGAAACGATTTGGGTCGGCATACGACGAACGTAAGAGTGAGGGACCTCAAATCCATCAAATTTTATAGCCACGTTATCCACATGGTTTCCGAAGTAGATGGCGAATTACCCAAAGATGCCAACCCGATGAGAGTGTTCGGAGATACTTTCCCTGCGGGAACACTGTCCGGAGCACCCAAGTATCGGGCTTTGGAACTCATCCAACAGCACGAAAAAGATAACCGGAGCTTTTATGGAGGAGGTATCGGTTTTATCCATTTTAATGGAAACCTGAATCATGCCATCATTATCCGTTCCTTCCTAAGCCAAAATAACACCTTACATTTTCAGGCAGGAGCAGGCATTGTGGTCAGTAGCGACGAAGAAAAAGAACTACAAGAAGTCAACAATAAATTAGGCGCCTTGAAAAAAGCATTGAACATCGCCGAAAAATTATAAAATCATGATGAAAATACTAGTATTGGATAATTACGATTCCTTCACCTACAATCTCGTACAATATTTGAGGGAAGTAACCGATCACGAAGTCCATATATTTCGGAATGATGCCATTTCGGTACAAGAGGTAGAGGCTTATGATTGTATCGTATTGTCTCCGGGACCCGGTGTGCCGAAAGATGCAGGACACATGCCCGAAATCCTTCAAACCTATAAAAACAAAAAACCCATTTTAGGGGTTTGTTTAGGGCACCAAGCCATAGGGGAGGCCTTTGGCGGAGGTTTAAAGAACTTGGATCAAGTCTATCATGGTTTGGCAACAGATATCCATGTTGTGGATGAAGACGAACCCTTGTACCAAGATTTGCCATCCACCTTAGAAGTAGGGAGATATCATTCTTGGGTCATTGATACAGAAAAATGCCCCGTCTGTTTAATGGTAACCGCCCAATCGCCGGATGGAGCCATCATGTCGGTTCGCCACGAGTCCTTACCCATCTTTGGTGTGCAGTATCATCCGGAATCGATCATGACCCCTCATGGAAAAAAAATATTATCCAATTTCTTAAAAATAGCCCAAAAATACAGCTCATAATCATGAAGGAAATATTACAACGATTATATCAGCATCAGACCCTTGCTAGAGAAGAAGCCAAAAAAATATTGGTCGGTCTAACGAATGGAGAAATGAATCCATCGCAGATAGCATCATTCATGACCGTTTTCCTCATGCGTTCCATCACCATTCAAGAACTCATGGGTTTCAAGGATGCTCTACTCGAATTATGTGTAAAGGTAGATTTGGATGGAATGGAAAGCATAGATATAGTAGGAACGGGAGGAGATGGGAAAAATACCTTCAATATTTCCACCTTATCTTGTTTTGTGGTTGCCGGAGCGGGCTATAAAGTCACCAAACACGGGAACTATGGTTCTTCCTCGGTTTCTGGTTCTTCGAATACATTAGAACGCTTGGGCTATTCCTTCACCAACAATGTCGATGAATTAAAAAGACAATTGGAGAAAGCCAATATTTGTTTTTTTCATGCTCCAAAATTTCATCCAGCCATGAAATCTGTAGCAAGTGTTAGAAAGGAATTAGGCGTAAGGACTTTCTTCAATATCATGGGCCCCTTGGTTCATCCGGTTCAACCGAGCCATCAATTATACGGAACGTCCTCCTTAGAAATTTCAAGGCTGTATCAATATGTGATGCAGGAGTCGGGAAGGAGATATAGCATTGTTTATGCTTTGGATGGCTACGATGAAATTTCTTTAACCGGAAAATTCGATGTAAAAAATAATGAAGGTCATCAAGTGTTATCACCTGAAATGGTCGGTAAAAATAAATTGGAAGCGGATCAATTAAATGGAGGTGAATCCCAAGTAGATGCCGTCCGTATTTTCAAGGAAGTATTGGAAGGGAAAGGAACAGCAGCACAAAACGATGTAGTTGCTACGAATGCAGGAATGGCGATTCACACCATAAAATCAGAATCATCATTAGTAGATTGCATCGTAGAAGCAGAAGAAGCACTTTTAAGCGGCAAAGCTTTAGAAGTCCTTAAGAAAATTACTTAAATCCAAACTAACTATTTGTTTTGGAATGATATATGATGGTTATTTACAATATGAAAAGTATTTAAAAATCAGAAAATGGATATTTTAGAAAAAATCATAGCACACAAGAAAAAGGAAGTAGAAGAACAGAAAAGTTTGTATCCGACTAAATTATTGGAACAAAGTATCTATTTCAAGACCCCTTCGGTTTCTTTGAAGAAATATTTATCTCGGGAAGATAAAAAAGGCATTATTGCAGAATATAAAAGGAAATCTCCAAGCCAAGGGTTTATTAATCCATATGCAAAAGTAGAGCAAGTGTCCATCGGTTATATGCAAGC
>JAHDDR010000080.1:14988-19402 GCA_020629255.1 Saprospiraceae bacterium
ATAGAAACCTCCTTGCATTTAATTAATGGAATTCCGGATACGGTAGTGAAAGTTTCCGAAAGTGGTTTGAAAAAACCAGAATCGGTGATGCGATTAAAAGAAGCAGGATTTCAAGGCTTTTTAATTGGGACACATTTTATGCAATATGATGATCCGGCTCAAGCATGCAAGCAATTTATTCAGGAAATAGAAGCCTTGGAACAAGCGAAGAAAAATAGAGCTTTTGTGTAGTGGATGAAAATGTAAAAATAAAAGTCTGCGGAATGCGGAATGCGGAAAACATTCTAGCATTAGATGCTTTGAAAATTGATTTCATGGGTTTTATTTTTTATGAAAAATCCTCACGTTTCGTGCATATGGGAGTGCCAGAAACTCAAGCAAAAAAAATCGGAGTTTTTGTAAATGAATCCCAAGAAAATATTTTTCAAAAAATAAAAGAATATAATCTTTGGGGCGTTCAGTTACACGGAGATGAAACACCTGAGTTTTGCAAAGAAATAAAAAAGCAAAAAATAAAAACAATTAAAGTTTTCCGAGTCGATGATGATTTTGATTTTTTATTGACTAAGAAATACGAACCCCATTGCGATTATTTTTTATTCGATGCGAAAGGAAAAAAATACGGAGGAAACGGAATTGTTTTTAATTGGGAAATACTGAAAAAATATCAAGGAGAAATTCCATTTTTTTTAAGCGGAGGAATTTCGATAGAATCAGTGGGGGCTTTAAATGATTTTCATCATGAAAAAATATTTGCTCTAGATGTTAATTCCGGTTTTGAAATAAAACCCGCATTGAAAAATATATCTCAAATTCAACAATTTACTCAACAACTAAAAATGGGTAATTAATTATTTTTTATTCATCATGATTAATTTTTGATAAAAATGTATAAAGTAGACGATAGAGGATATTATGGAAAATTCGGAGGAGCATATATACCGGAATTACTTCATCCATGTGTAGAAGAATTGCGACGGAATTATGAAAAAATAATTTCACAAAAAGATTTCCAAAAAGAATTCGAACAATTGTTAGCGGATTATGTAGGCCGCCCTACGCCCTTATATTTTGCCAAAAGATTTTCGGATCATTACCAAGCCAATATTTATTTCAAGCGGGAAGATTTATGCCATACCGGTGCACATAAAGTCAACAATACCATTGGTCAGATTTTATTGGCACAACGATTGGGTAAAAAAAGAATTATTGCAGAAACTGGAGCAGGACAACACGGCGTGGCTACAGCAACCGTATGTGCTTTAATGGGCGTGGATTGCATCGTTTACATGGGCGAAAAAGATATTGAACGCCAGGCACCCAATGTAAAAAGGATGAAAATGCTAGGAGCAGAAGTTCGCCCGGCACTAAGTGGAAGCAAAACACTAAAAGATGCTACGAATGAAGCCATTCGGGATTGGATAAACAACCCGGATAACACCCATTATATAATTGGTTCGGTTGTCGGGCCTCATCCCTATCCGGAAATGGTAGCGAAATTCCAATCCGTTATTTCTAAGGAAATAAAAAAACAATTATTGGAAAAAACCGGAAATGAGAATCCGGATATTATTGTGGCATGTGTGGGAGGGGGGAGCAATGCGGCAGGTGCTTTTTATCATTATTTAAATGAAGAAAATACAAGACTGGTTGCCGTAGAGGCGGCAGGCTTGGGTATCCATTCTGGAGAAACAGCAGCTACAAGTGTTATAGGATCGGAAGGAATTATTCATGGTAGTAGAACTCTATTGATGCAAACGTCCGATGGTCAGATTGTAGAACCCTATTCTATTTCTGCGGGATTGGATTACCCGGGAATTGGTCCGTTACATGCTCATTTGATTTCGTCGGGAAGAGCAGAAGCCATTTCTGTTACCGATGAAGAAGCGTTAAGAGCTGCCTATTTTTTATCCAGAAAAGAAGGGATCATTCCAGCATTAGAATCTGCTCATGCTTTTGCGGCAATGGAACAGATGGATTATGAAAAAGGAGATACCGTTGTCTTGAATTTATCAGGTAGAGGTGATAAAGATTTGGCAACCTATTCTAAATATTTCGAAAAATTCAACGAAAAATAATGATGAATCGAATACAACAATTGTTTCAAAATAAAAAAAGTAATATTCTCAATATTTATTTTACGGCGGGTCATCCTAATTTGAATGACACCGAAATAATTATTCGAGAATTAAGTGGTGCAGGAACAGATTTAATTGAAATAGGAATGCCGTATTCTGATCCTCTTGCCGATGGCCTAACGATACAACAATCCAGCAGCATTGCTTTAAAAAATGGAATGCATTTGGATTTGTTATTCGAACAAATTGCAGCAGCAAGGCAACACACAGAAATTCCATTAATCATGATGGGGTATTTTAATCAAGTGCTTCAATATGGTGTTGATAAATTTATGGAGCAATGTAAAACATCAGGAATAGACGGTTTGATTTTGCCTGATTTACCTTTGTACGAATATGAAAAAGATTTCAAAAATATTTTTGAAAAAAATAATATTGCCATTTCTTTTTTAATTACACCCTTGACAGAAGAACACAGAATTAAAAAAGTAGATGAATTGACTCGAGGATTTATTTATATGGTGTCCAGCAATTCGACCACAGGCGGAGGTTCAGAAATAAATCAAAAGCAAAAAGAATATTTCGAACGAATTCATGAAATGAATTTAAAAAATCCAAGATTAATTGGTTTTGGAATTTCAGATCATGCTTCATTTAATAATGCTTGCCAATATGCACAAGGAGCCATTATAGGAAGTGCATTTATTCGGGCGCTAGATAAAGGGAAAGATGACATAAAACCAACCATACGTGAATTTGTATCTCAAATTAAAAATGACCCTATTGTAATTAACCAAGTTCAATAAAAAATTATTGCCTTATGATTATTCAATTAGATTCAAATATAACGACATTACAAAAAGAGGAACTCCAAAAAACGTTGGAAGGAATTAACTATAAAGGAAACCAAGTAGCCACCCAGTTTGGAGATTATATAGTAGCCGTTGGCAAAAAAGATTTTGATATCCGGAGCATTGGGATAATGGCAGGAGTGAAAGACATCCATAAAGTAAGTGATCCTTATAAGTTAGTATCGAAAAAATGGAAAGTCAATGATACCGTGATAGATTTGGGAGATGGTGTGAAAATGGGTTCCGGACATTTTTCCATGATGGCGGGTCCCTGTTCTATAGAGTCGGAGAAACAAATCGAAAGTACGATAGAACACCTGGTCGATAACGGAATCAAAATTATGCGGGGAGGGGTCTATAAACCCCGAAGTTCTCCTTACTCATTTCGAGGATTAGGCATGGATGGTTTGAAAATGTGGCATGCAAAAGCAAAAGAGGCTGGACTCAAAATCATTACAGAAGTGATGATGGTGGAGCAAATCGAAGCGATGGCAGAATACATAGATATTTTCCAGGTTGGAGCAAGGAATTCCCAAAATTTCAATTTGTTAGATGCTTTGGGGGAAGTAGATAAACCCATACTGCTAAAAAGAGGTATTTCTGGAACCATTAACGAACTGCTTCAAGCGGCAGAATATATTTTCTCAAATGGGAATGAAAAAATTATGCTTTGCGAAAGGGGAATCCGTTCTTACGAGAGTGCTTATCGGAATTGTTTTGATATCAATGCCATTGCCATGCTGAAAGAAAAGACCCATCTTCCGGTCATTTCTGATCCCTCGCATGGAATAGGGGTAAGGGCATTTGTTGAGCAGGTAGCATTGGCAAGCGTAATGGCCGGGGCGGATGGAGTGATAATGGAAGTGCATCAGACACCGGAAAAAGCCTTTTCTGATGGGCAACAAACATTAAGTTATAAGCAGGCAGGAAAAACCTATCAAAAGCTGAGGAAAACATTCGGAATGAGAGAAGAATTTAAGAGACTGTAATGGTTTTTGATTTTAATAGCAGCCTTTGTGCCCGTACTTAAATTCTGTATTTTTGCATAATGTAGGAATTTTATGCTGAAATATTTTGTTTTTGCAAAATATGTGCTATATTTGTTATGTGTTAATTAAGAAAATTATTACTATCGGTTAGTTCAAAGAATTGCCCAAAAGTTGCCATTCAATTAGGCAAACTCCAACCAGAAAGGTTTTCGGCAATAAATCATGGAAAAATCGAATCTTATCAATCAAGTCGTTCTCAAATTATTAATTGAGCCTTTTCGGGTAAATGTACCCGAAAAGGCTCAAAATTTTTTATAAAAAATAAAACCGCTCCAATCCACAAAAGGAATGAAAGCGATTTTATAGTGCGTTTTTCGCTATGTATAAGTTGTTGTAATTCTGTGACATCAAGTAAAATAAAAAAGGTGAGAACAAGAATTGTCCTCACCCCCTCACAATTACTAGGTTGCTTTATGTTTTTTTACGTTTTCAATCT
>JAHDDR010000081.1 GCA_020629255.1 Saprospiraceae bacterium
TTGAAAAAAATGGATATTGATATCGAAGATGGATTCAAATTCAATTTTAATGATGGATTCCTAACCATGTTCGGAGCAGATGTCAGACATTACCAACGTTTGGGCCGCCATTCCATTTTAGCATTGAGGGGAGCGGGAGCTACATCCTTCGGTTCCGAAAAAATGTTGTTTTTCCTTGGAGGAGCAGATAATGAACTATTCCCTTCTACCAACCAAAATATACCGCTTCCGCTGGCTGGAGAAGAATTCGCCTATCAGACACTAGCCTCATCTCTTAGAGGGTTTAGAGCAAACATTAGAAATGGTAACTCATTCGTTTTAGCTAATATAGAGTTAAGAGTTCCTATTTTTAAATACTTATATAAGAGACAAATCAAATCCAGTATTATCAGGAATTTCCAACTCGTCGGATTTTTTGATGTGGGAACAGCATGGCAAGGTATTTCGCCTTTTAGCGAAGACAATCCGCTCAATACATCCGTGTTTGCACCAGAGCCGCCGGCACCTCAAGTCATTACAGCCACCGTGAATTACTATAGAGATCCGATTGTCGCCGGATTCGGAGCAGGGGTAAGAACCAAAATTTTCGGATATTTCCTTCGAGTAGATTATGGAAAAGGCATAGAAACCAAAATCATACAACCCGGCATCTGGCATGTATCTTTAGGTATGGATTTCTAAAAAATAATTTCAGAAAGGATTTAAAATTGAAGGGCTTTACTTTTCCAAGTCCTTCAATTTCTTTTCAAGTTCATGCAAGCGTTTCATCATATCCGGTAATCGCCTGAACGAGGCATAAGATTTTAGATAATCATTGTAAGGTAAGGCGGGAGAGCCATACCAAGCCGTATTTTCCTTTTTGATACTTTTATTAATACCCGATTGTGCTTGGATTTTCGTGCCATCAGATATTTGGATGTGGCCCACAAAACCAGCTTGTCCTCCAATCATGCAGCTTTTCCCGATTTTTGAACTACCGGCGAAACCGGCTTGAGCGGCAACAACGGTATTTTCCCCAATTTCAACATTATGAGCCACCATGATTAAATTATCCAATTTGGCTCCTTTCCGGATAATAGTAGAACCCATTGTGGCTCGATCTATAGTGGCGTTAGCGCCGATTTCAACGTCATCTTCAATAATGACATTGCCGGTTTGGCTGATTTTTTTATAAGAACCATCCTCCTGTGGGGCGAAGCCAAATCCATCGCTTCCAATCACAGTATTAGAATGGATGATACAATTGTCTCCAATAACGCAATCATGCTGAACTTTAACTCCGGGGTAAAGAATACAGTTCTTCCCGACTTTTGCATTCTTCCCAATAAAAACTTGTGGAAAAAGGATAGAGCCTTCACCGACTTTTACATTTTTGTCAATAACAGTAAAATCTCCGAGGCTTACATTTTCGGCAATCGCCGCAGTGGGATGGACCGAAGCGTGGGAAGAAAGCCCCTCCACTGTTTCTATTTTACCTCCGAATTCATTCAATAAAAAAGTAATGGCAGCATAAACATCATCAACACGAATCATCGTAGCCTTGATGGGGTGCTTGGGAGTGAAATCCCGGCTGACCAGAATTACAGATGCATTGGTCGTGTATGCAAATGGCTCGTACTTTGGGTTGGCGAGGAAGGTGATTTCTCCTGGGCCTGCCTCTTCAATTTTTCCGGGTCTTTGGACCATTGTTTCCGGGTTGCCTACAATTTCCCCATTTAATTTCTGACAAAGTTGTGCTGCAGTTACTTGCATGAAAATCCAGGTTTAGATGATTTCGGCTTTGAGAGGTATTTTATATAACGTTGGAGTTTTGCTTTTTGCATATTAAAATTAAGAATTAAGAAATGAAGTAAGACTAGAAAACAATAATGAAAAACAAATAATGACAAAATGGCGGTGTTGAATTTTTATTTATGACTTTTTGTCATGTTATTTTTAGTGTTTCCAGACAATATTTCTTGATTTTTTGAATGGTACGCCAATTGATAGATAGAAAGTGTAATTCATTTTAAAAATCATTAAAAAATTAAATAGAATGTATATCAATTTAAATCGTCCGATGGTAAGAAAAAACAACTTCAACAAAATTTTGAATGAGTTGGCTCATGATTTCTTCTCCGAACTCAAGCCCATGTCTGTCCGTCCTTTGGCAAATATCGTAGAAGGAAATGATGATTATAAAATCCAATGGTCATTGCCTGGGTTGGCGAAGAAAGATCTTCAAATCAAAATTGAAAATAATTTATTGACAGTACAGTCAGTAAAGGAGGTATCCGAAGGTGAAATCAAGTATGTTCGGAAAGAATTTGATTACTCTAAATTCAAGAGAACATTCAAATTACCTAAAACGGTGAACCCCGAAGGAATCTCCGCTAAAATGGAAAAAGGAATTCTTCTTTTGACTCTTCCCAAGAAAGAAGAAGCAAAAGAACAACCTCCTCGTGAAATCAATATCAAGTAAGAAGGCATTTCCAATTAGCAAATCAAATATTAATCAAATAAAAATCGAATAAATAGTATGAGACAGAATCATTGTAATACAAGAAAAAACACCAACTCCCTAGAAACATTTTTTGATGAATTTTTAGGAGGCCTCGAAGGAGTTTTTGGAAGAGACATGAACCCGACAGGGCACTCTATTCCCCATGTGAACATTGTAGAGGAAGAAGCTTCCTTCAAAATAGAAGTAGCGGCTCCGGGTTGGAGCAAAAGCGATTTCAAAATTCACTTGGAGAAAAATAATCTAACGATAGAAACGAGGGAGGAAGCCAAGGCTTCGGAAGATCTGGATGGTAAATACCATCGAAGGGAGTTCAGGCACGGTTCGTTGAAGAGGAGTTTTACATTGCCCGAAAATGTGGACAAAGACAATATCTCAGCTCGTTATCTGAACGGCATTCTACATGTCACCCTTCCTAAATTCAAAAAGGAAGAAATAACGAGAGAGGTTTCTATCTCTTAAGTAGTTGGATAAAAGTAATTCAATAATGTAAGCGTAGGAGGACGAAAAAAGGCAAGTTCAACTATTGAAGAACTTATGGATTACTACTTAAAAGAGTGAAAAAGAATAGGAAGAAAATAGATTTGTTTTTCATGTTGTGGTTAGGAGCGGCTCCGCATTTGTGGAGCCGTTTTATTTTCTTCTCTATTTAGAGTGATTCTCAAAGAAAATATTCTCAATTTTGTAGGAACAATAAAGGAAGTAAGATTGTTATACGCTATTACGGATTTTTCAAAAAATAAAAATAAATCAACCTATTATGATATCAAAAACAATGGAAGCGGCCTTGAATAACCAAATCAGTTTAGAGGCCTATGCATCGCAATATTATTTGGCAATGGCTTCTTGGTGTGATAGAGAAGGTATGGAAGGAGCCGCCGAATTCCTCCACTTCCAATCTTTGGAAGAAAGAGAACACATGATGAAGATTTTCCATTACCTTAGCGAAGTGGATGCTTTTGCCATCACGCCCGCTATGCCCCAACCGCCTTTAGAGTTCGATTCTGTTCAAGAGGTATTCAGGTTGGTCTATGAACACGAAAAAAAAGTAACACAATCCATTAATGATCTGGTAGGGATTTGTTACAAAGAAAACGATTATAATACCTTGAACTTCCTTCAGTGGTATGTGGAGGAACAAAGGGAAGAAGAGAACTTGGCAAGAGGGATTTTGGATAAAATCAAACTCATTGGAGAAGGAGGACAAAGTCTTTATTATATAGATAAGGAAATGAAGAAAGTCCTCGCTAGTGTCCAAGCAGCGGAAGCTGCAGCAGAGGGGGGAGAAGGAGCATAAAGAATAATTTAAGGGAAGTGGTGAGAAAGCTACTTCCCTATAAGTTGGCTCAAACTATCTTGTGTCGCTCTCCATTCCAATTTTTGTTGGTGGACGAAGGGTTCTGCAGCCCTTTCCTTACAATCCGATATGGGACAACGTTCGCACGTTTTGTTTACAATCCTGAAAGGAATGTTAGGGTCGGATGAAAAACGAACCACTTTTTTCAACCAATCATCCATAAGGATACCGAAGGTTACACTAATATCTTTTTTCTGAAGAGGACCCGCTGGAATACCCACTGAAATATTCAAGTACTCATCATCGGTACCATAGTATTTTGTTTTTTGTGCACGGGCAATAACCCTTTCTTCACCTTTCTTCCTCAACTCCTGTAATTCTTTTAAAATATCCACGGAAACCCAACGGCGGCAATAATGCTCATAGATTTTATTGCTATGAGGGTGGTGGCTTTGGTTCAAGTGCAATACTTTATCGATCGTGAATCGACCGGAATCAGGAGCCGTCCTCATTCGGATAAAAAACAATTGCTTGAGTTGGAAGTATTTGGGCAGAATGTTCGTTAGGCGGTGTACGAACATTTCTGGCGTTACATTATAGCGTTTAATGATGTCAACCAATGCATCACCATCCCAAGTAGGGCGGCTACAGAATTTTTCTACTTGCTTGGCTACTTTCTTACGATTCATCATCATGGTAGCAGCAAAATAGGTCGCCTTGAAATTACTCAAAACCGGTTCGAAGGCTTGGGGTATCCTTAGCGGAGCATAAAGAGGGCGTTCTTTTAAATTTAAAAATCGATAACCCAATTCACGACCCAGGAGCAGGTTCTTTTGTTTCTCATTTGCATCAGGATGAATGAGCAACTCATTTTCCTTGAGTTTTAAAATAGAATGAACATTCGAAAGCTCTGGATAATTTACAAGAGGAATTTCCTTTATTTTGCATCCGTATCCCTTCATCAGAAGTTCTTCCAATTGTTTGGAATCAAGTTGATCCTCGTTATGGGAATACAGGTCTAGAAATCGGTCAACTTCTAGTTCGATTTTTTCAAAATAATTATAATGGAGCTCTTGATAAGCACGCATTGCACCGAAGTAGAAATTCTCTTCTTGCAAAGCATAGTTCCTAGAAAGTTCAACCAATGTGGAAATAAATGCCCCTACCCGCATCGGAGCCTTCGAAATGATTTCTACTACTTTCTGCATTTCTATTCCAAAAAGATCCAAAGGAAGTTCACTCAAAAAGTTCGATTTCAACAATTCTCCTACGGGCAACAAAGCAGGGTTCATTTCAAAAGAAGTGATTTCTTCTTCTGTTTGGTCCAGTGCTTTCGCTAGTAACTTTATCTTATCCGGTTTGGGGTATTTCTTTCCTTTTTCAATCTCGTTCAGATATGAAATAGACATGCCCGAAAGTTTAGATAACTCCGAGAAAGACAGTTCTTTACCGGTTCTGAGTTCCTTGATTTTAAGCCCGAAAATTATTTTCTGATATTGATTTTTCATACCATCCTCCCTAACGTCTTATCCTCTTTTGTAGAGAATTTTCGCTAAAATATGATTTTTTCATCCAAACAGATAATAAAAGAGGGCTGCTTGGCCAAGAATGATAGATTTTCATTAAAAAATCAAAATCAATTCATTGAAGGATGAGGCGTTCAAACAAGCATTTCAGAAAAAAAAGCGTCGAATTTGAAACATATTTTGAATAATGGCATTTAAATATATTAAATACAGTGACTGTTTCCCCTCATACAGTCCATGCACCTAGACCTTATCAATTTTGGCATAAATTTTTATCTGTTTTACATAACCGGCCCTTCAAAAGGATCAGGAATAAACTAAGGTAATATGGCACAAATGAACCGCATGGACGAACAAATTTGGAGAAGAAGGCTAGATAGGGAAATAAAAGCAAGGAAACAAGCAGAATCCATCCTTGAAAAAAAATCACTTGAACTATATCATGCCAATCAGGATTTGAAGCGATTGAATGCTCAACTCAAGGATTCCCTCTTTGATAATATTAATGCCTTGCAAGAATCGGAGTCGGAAAAATTCGCACTTTTCGAAAATGCCGCCGTAGGAATGGTGGTCTGTGTAGAGGATAAGATGTTCAAAGTGAATCAATGTTTGATTGAAATGCTGGGAGGGTCGGAAAGAGAACTAACAGGTAGGAGTATTTATGAGTTGATCTATTTGGATGATCGTTCTGAATTTTGTGAAAAGGTTGATCATTTATTTGATAAAAGAATAGAACATTTTAGTCATGAAGCTAGACTAAAGAAAAAAAATGGAACCATCTTTTGGGGGCATTTTAATGTGGCTCCCATTAAACATATTGTAGAAGGCATTAAATATCATTTATTCATTATCGAAAATATCCAAGAAACCAAAAATTATGAGACCAATCAAGAAGCTCTAATCGGACAATTGAAGGAAATTAATGGGCAGCTTGAAAATTTCGCACATGTAGTTTCCCACGATTTGAAAGCCCCCCTCAACGGAATGAATACCGTAATGGAATGGATTCGGAAATACATGGAGAAAAAGGGAGTGGATGAAGAAATGAAAGAATATCTGTTGTTAGTGGATGATAGGGTTTCTAAAATGTATAGGCTGATTGAAGGGGTAATGGAGTATTCTAAAGTGAGCAGTCTGGACGAAAGGAGAGAAGAAGTAGATGTTAAGGAAGCACTAGACGAGTCCATTCATGTTTTGAATATTCCGGAACATATACAATTCAAATTTTCGGGTGTTTTTCCTAGAATTCGGGCAAATCGCTTAAAATTGAAGCAAGTTTTCATGAATTTAATCGACAACGCAATACGTCATAACGACAAAAAACGGGGTCTCATCGAAATAAAAGCCAAACAAAACGATCGTTTTTGGATTTTTGTAGTCGAAGATAATGGGAAGGGCATCCCACAGCGATACCTGAACAAAATCTTCAAAATCTTCAACACTCTCGATACGACAGGCAAACATACCGGTATAGGTTTGGCTTTGGTAAAGAGGGTTGTGGAACATTATAAAGGCAGTATAACCGTGGATTCCGTCGAGGGAGAAAGAACCTCGTTTACATTCACATTGGAGAAAGCTACTGTAAATATACCATGATGCAAAAAGACTACATTTTGTACCTTGAGGATGATGAAATAGATGCTATCAAATTTTCATCAACACTCAAAAATCTGGACTTCCGCCAAGAAGTCGTCATCAAGGAAAATGGCGAAGAAGGATTGGCATGGCTCAATGCCAACCGCAATTGGCTGCCTAATTTTATCGTATTGGATCTGAATATGCCCAAGATGAATGGCATCGAATTTTTGGAAAGCATCAAGCAAGATCCCCTCTTCCATAAAATACCGGTCATTGTTTTCACGACATCCAATAACAAAGTAGATATTCATGCTACTTTCGAACAACAAATCGCTGGTTATATGGTCAAGCCTTTTGACCACAAAGATTATAAGGATATTGTACAACTCATCAAGGATTATTGGGACAAAAGTGCATTAGGTCATATCTAATAATTCATACTTACTGAATCAGAAAAAAATTGCATGGGATAGGAATATTTTCTAATTTGTCCAACTATGAAATTTTTGTATATAGAAGATGATGAGATAGACATCAAAAGCTGCAAAATGCTTTGTTCTGGATTGGAGGATGTCCAAGTAGATATTGTTGATGATTTTGAAAAAGCATCACACCTAATAGCAGAAAGAACCTTCGATTTTGTTATTTCTGATCAAAGGCTGGGGCTTGATTCATTTGAGGAATTTTGGCATCAACTTTTAGGGCTACCTTATTTTATTCTCAGTAATTCTCCCAACGAGAATTACAGAAATCTGCTCCAACCTCCCTTAGAAATGTATAACAAACCCATTACGGGAAATACCATACTAGAAATGATGCAACGAGTGAAGGCTCTGGAACCGTCGCCGAATCTCGAATATGCAGAAATGATAACCGGAGGAGATAAACAGCTCTTATCCGAAATGGTCTTCATATTAAAAAGACAATTCGAAGAAGGGAGACAACGACTACCGGATTTACAAAAAAACAATGAAATTGAGGAAATTATACAAGTAGTACACAAACTTATTAGTAAATTCACCGTATTATCTATGGAGGATTCGTTTTCATTTTTTAATCGGGTAGAAAAATGCCTGAGAGATAACATTGAACTCAACCCATACGCATATAAACGCTTGGTCTCCGACTTGGAACGGGGCAACGATTTTATCAATCTTTACATAGAAACTCATGAATTGCATAATAGTTGATGACGATCTTTTTTATTGCAAAACCCTTCAGTCTTTTTGTGAACGCCTGGATCTTAACCTTCTAGGGGTTTATTCTGATCCAGTAAAAGCTCTTTCGGCATTGTCTGAAACAGACAATGTGGATTTGGTATTCTTAGATATCCACATGCCGGATTTGTCCGGTTTCGATATATTGAAAAGCAATCCTAAATTAAATGTGGTCATTTCAACCATGGATGAGTCCAAAGCGATAGAAGCTTTCGATTATAATGTGGTGGATTACCTGCTCAAGCCCGTTACCTTGGATCGGTTCATCCGGGCCGTGAATCGGGCGAAGGAACGAATTAATCCCAGCAAGAACCCAGCTGCAACACCTGCACCGGCATCTGGAGCAGTACCCAATAAAAACGAACCCAAAGAAATTTATGTCAATGTAAATAAAAGGTTGGTTAAAATAGTTTTGGATAATATCTACCTCATCGAAGCGAAGGGCGATTATATCCTCATTAAATTGATAGAAGGGAAAAACCAAGTGGTTCATACCACCTTAAAAAGTATCATGTCGAAACTGCCGGAAAACAGTTTTGTAAGAGTACATCGATCGAATGTAGTGAACATCAAAAAGATTGTGGACATCGAAGATTCTAGTATCTTGATTCAAGGTGAGGTGGTGCCGATTAGTAAAACCTATCGGGATGATCTTCTGAGCAAGTTGAATTTAATCAATTGATATAATAAAGGGTTTTCAAAACCCAATAAGGGCTACAATGATCTGGAATTATTGTAGCCCTTGAGTTTTAAGAAAGTACGATTTTAGGTGTTATTCGCGTTTAGTTTGAAATAATTCTATTGAAGGTAATAGGACCATAGGTTCCAGAAACATACGTGGGAATTTCCCGCTTTACAATGCCATGGGTAGTATTGTAATAGTGATAAGAAATAATTTCATCAGAAGGTGAAAAATCAGAAGTGAGGGTTTCCTTCACTTTAAATACGTTTGAAAATATTTGCCCTGCAATTTCAAGCGCATCAATCTTGTCCACCACTTCAAAATTGGTAATGTTTAGAGAACTGCCATCTTGGGAAGGGACTATGGATTCCCAAGAATCACCTACCTGTATTCCATCCTTTAAAATCAAAACATCTTGCTCACCATATCGCAATTCAAAATAGTTATTATTCTCCTTTCTTATGGGTAAGAAATTGAAAATTAATTCGCCACCATCATTAAAATAAGAAGGATGTTCAAAGGTCTCATCATAATAAAAGGCGGAGTAGTTTTTTTCATTGGAAACTAGATTTTCCATGACCAAATTTAAAGATTCAATAGGCCATCCTGTAGTTTCTGGATAAGTATAGAAGTATTCAAATTTCATATCCATTTTTTCGGCAATAGGAAAATCAATGTTTTCATGATGGCATATTGTTGAGTTATCTCTACACGAAGTCATAATGAGGGATATCAAAACAAATAAAAGACCTATATTTTTCATAAGTAAAGAAGTTAAATGGTTTAAGATTAAAATGTTATCAATACAAAAATAAGTCCTAATGAGGTAGGGATCCATGCCAATTTTGTTCAAGAACTTGTAAAATTTATCCCATGTGTCAAAATATGTAAATCACCTTCTTCTATTTAGGATGTTTCAATTTTCGGTTTTCCAAAAGAAATATCTTGTATCCGTAATTTTCTTTTCTTCCCGATTTTAAAGGTCCGATGCTTGAAAATAAATCCGAACAGCCATCCCAACAAAAAAGCAGCTCCGACAACAATGAGCGTTCCCCACATCCAGGGTTCGCCGAGAAAGAGGGCTCCAATCACAGAATAGAAACCCCAAGCGGTTCCAAATATCCAAAACTTGAATTTTAATGCTTTCGCTAATTTTTTGGTTTTGAAAATCCTGACCCGTTCTATTTGATCCAAATGGATGGCTCCCAATTGGGTTTGGATGAGTTTGGCTTCCGGGTATAATTTTTGGATGTATAACTGATGAAAACCCTTTTCTCCTTTCATGCGGACAGTAATCGTTTCGCCTTCATAGAAATCCAAAGATTTTCTTTTTCCGAACTTATCCATGCTCAATCTGACCTGGGCATCAACAACAGTTGTAAGAAAAAAGAAAAAAAGGAAGAAGGAGAATGCCGAATATTTCATGTCAATTGATTATTTTGAATCATTACTTTTAAATGTATGAAAAATATCTTTCTAATTCTTTATGTTCTTTTGGGAGGGAGCAACATTTTTGCGTCCATCATCAATCATTCCCTGATGGTTCAGATAACAAAGCCATTTCTGATGCTGTTGCTGATAGGATATTTTTTACAGAACACAATCCGAACTACTAGTACATTTAGAAAGCTGATCGTTGCAGCCTTGTTTTTTTCATGGCTGGGAGACACCTTCCTCATGTTTGTTGAAAACCCGCCTTATATCGCTTCGTTTTTCTTATTCGGATTATTGGCTTTTCTCGTCACCCATCTTTTTTATGCCTATTCTTTTTTGAAAGTGCCCAAAACAACGAATAAAAGTCCATTTCTAAAGGAAAAGCCTTTTTGGATTGTTCCATTCATCTTGTTTTTGATGGGTAGTATTTATCTATTTTGGCCGGGAATCGAAGCACCGCTCAAAATTCCGGTGGTGATATATAGTAGTGTAATTGTCGGAATGGCGCTTTGTTGTCTTCAACTCAAAGGGCGGATTCCTGAAAATATTTTCTTATTTTTATTCTTAGGAGTATTATTATTTGTTGCTTCTGATACCTTGATAGGGGTTCGGAAATTCAGGGAACCATTTTTTGGAATACAAGGAGCCATCATGGTGCTGTACCTTGCCGGGCAGTGGTTGATTGCCGAAGGTTCGATAAAGATGAACAATTTCATCAACAAATTGGAAACTCCTGTTGTTTGAATAATGCAAGCCCCTCAACAAAGACATCGAAAAGTACTTTATGGGATTTTGGAAAAACATAAAAAATTGGATGCAGAACGGTTCTGCCCCTCATGAGGGGCAGAAACTTCCTATTTCCCATGGAGTTTTAGAACGCCATCCGGATTTTAATTCTCATTTCGAAGTTTGGAAACAAACAGGATGCCATACGAAAATCCTAAATTATATTTCTAAAAATTATAATGTTTGGTTACAGACTTCCTGCGAACAATGCGATGCCATCGATTTTTTGAAGCTTCCTTCTTTCAGGGGGTTTGTGATCCATTTCATGGATATGGATCACAATTGTAGCGAGGTAACTTACCTGTCGGATTATTTAAAAGATAAAGTATTGGAGTTGGATTACAAAATCCAATTTGCCGACAAAAGGGTTTTTGAAAAACCCAGATGGCTCGAAAAAATAGAAAGGTATTATTTGAAACCCGTTGTTTCGATAAAAGAAAATGAAAAGATAGAGCAACGTTTCGGAAACATTACCATTGAATTAAAATTCAGAGATGAGGAACCGCTTCATTTAAAATTTTCTGCAGCAACTTATCACGATTGCCAATTCAAAAATGCAGATGAATTTAAACATCTGATGGCACATATTACGAAGGGGTGAGAACTACCCCTTCTTTATTTTCGCTTCAATTTTACTAGTAGAATAGCCCTCTATAAAAGATAATATTTTTACCTCGCCCTTGTTCTTTTTTACCTCTGGGTAACCGACAATTTCTTCTGCTTTATAATCTCCTCCTTTTACTAAAATGTGGGGTTGTATTTTTTTAATTAATTCCAAGGGGGTGTCTTCATCGAAAAAAATAATGGCATCAATAAATGCTAAGGAAGCAAGGACAAAGGCTCTTGTTTTTTCATCATTAATGGGCCTGTTTTTTCCTTTTAATCGTTGTACAGAGTTGGTGGAATTCAATCCGACAATTAAAATGTCGCCTAAATCTTTGGCTTGGGATAAAAAATGGATGTGTCCGTAGTGTAAAATATCAAAACAGCCATTCGTGAACACAATGGATTTATTTTCTTTTTTCCAATGGTGAATTTTTTCTTCAAGATTTTTATGACTTAAAATCTTTTCGGCTATTTGATCTATTTTTTTCAAGAAGCAGGATTTTCTATTTCTTTTTGACCCTTCGTAAAATATTTTCCGACAAAAGGTAATAGTAATAATCCGACAACAATATTCAAACAATAGATGGGCCAGAAGGCAATGTTAGAAAAAGAAAAAGCGTCGGCATAATCTAAATTATAAAATTGGTGAAGGCAGGTAGTAACCAAATATTGGTAGGCTCCCAACCCTCCGGGTGAAGGAATGACAATGCCCAACGTTCCAAAAATAAATACAATTAATCCGGTTGCCGGAGGCAAAGCTTCTGTAGGAGAAAAAGCGAAGAAAGTAACATAGGTCATTAAATAATACATGACCCAAATATTGATGGAGTGCAAAATAAATAAAAAAGGACGATCTACTTTTCGTACGGACATAATGCCCTCCCAAACTCCTTTTAGCTTGTCTTCAATGAATTTGAATATTTTATTTTGCCTTAATTTTTTTCGATAAATAAATCCTAAAACAAGTGTAAGGATTCCGGCTCCCATTAAAAATAAAATGAAGGGGTTGCCTAAAATGCCCCCACCCGGAACCGACATGTTTTTACTGACAAATCCATAGAGCATATCAAATTCTAAAATAAATCCAAAGCCGATAAATAAGGCCAAGAAAAAAATGTCTATGGCTCTTTCAACGGCAATGGTTCCTAATATTTTTTCCAAGGGTGTTTTGTCTATAAAAGTTACATAACCCGGGCGTGCTAATTCGCCGGCTCTTGGAATTAATGAATTAATAAAATAGCCCGTCATCGTTGCAATAAATGCCGTTTTGAACTTTGTAGGGTGGCCGATGGAACGCAGCATCATCATCCAGCGTAGCATGCGGCTAACGTTACTGATCATGTAAAATGCTAGTACAAGGAAAATCCAACGATATTTTATATTGCTGAAATCTTCGTATAATTTTCCAAGGAGGCTGCAATCTTCCGGAGCGATATTGTTTTCTGCACAATAAATTTGATAAGCGCTTTCTTGACTGGTATATAACCAATATAAAATGGCTACGCCGATGCCCAAGAAAAAAAGAAAGCGTAAAATTGTTTTTAGAAAAGATTTCAAAATTTATTTTTTTATTGCCGTTATTCCAATAGGATATTTTACGTTCTTTCCTCAGAATATGTTACTTGGGAATCCGATTATTCTCATCGGGGAAAACGAGCAAGGGTTCGAACGTTTTTGCCTCTTCGGGTGTCATCAAGCCATAGGAAATGATAATGATGATATCTCCAACAGCGACTTTTCTAGCAGCGGCTCCATTCAAGCAGATTACGCCTGAACCTCTTTTGCCAACAATGACATAAGTCTCTAGCCGCTCCCCATTATTATTGTTGACAATCTGAACCCGTTCACCTTCTAATAAACCGGCGGCATCCACTAAGTCTTCATCAATTGTAATGCTTCCGATATAATTTAGGTCTGCTTGTGTAACGGTCGCTCTATGTATTTTGGATTTGAATCGTTGTATCAACATTTGGTATAGGATTTAATTATGATGCAATGATAAAAAATTAAGCCCAAACTTTACAGCCCTCTGTACAATTCGTGCAAATATCTATTTTGTCTCGCCCTTGTAATAACATTTCCCTAAACTGGACATACTCTTTACCATGCCACAACTCTTTAAAGGTTTCTTTTTTCAGATCACCTAATTTATGATCCGCATCTTTGTCAAAACAACAAGGAACCACAACGCCATCCCAAGTGATAACACAAGAATGCCAAAGCTTCCAACAATGATTCAATAATTCATTCTTTACCACATATTTGCCATTATCCATTTTAGCATAACGTGAATATTTTTCTATCGTGGGGATCAGTTCGTTTCCATCTTCGTAATCATAAATTTGTGCTGTTTTTAATTTGACCTCATCTATGCCGATTTCTTCAGCCAATTTATAAATTTCGGGTATTTGATGTTCGTTGGGTTTTACCACTAGGAACTGAAAAATAAGATGTGGCGTTTTGGAATTCATTTTCTTTTTCCATCTGACCATGTTTTTGGCACCAGCCAAAACATTTTCTAATTTTCCGGCTTTCCTATAATTTTCATAGACTTCTTGGGTTGTGCCATCAACAGAGATAATCATTCTGTCTAATCCCGATTCAATGGTCTTACGTGCATTTTCATCATTCAGGAAATGACCGTTCGTAGAGGTGATGGTGTAAATGCCCTTTTCATTGGCATATTTAACCATGTCCAAAAACTTAGGATTGATATAAGGCTCTCCTTGGAAATAAAAAATCAAATACATGAGTTCTTTCCCCATTTCATCCATCATCTTACGGAAAAAATCTTCCTTTAGATTTCCCGTTGGGCGGGTAAATGCCCGCAAACCACTCGGACACTCCGGACAACGCAGATTACAAGCCGTAGTGGGTTCGATGGATACGGTAAAGGGGAGACCCCATTGCGTGGGTTTTTTTGTCCATTTCGTGATATAGAACGAAGCGATAACCTTTATGGCATTCCATATCCTACGAGGTGTTAGTTTGGAGATGAAATTGAGTGTGTCCTTAATATAAATAGTCGACATATAGGTTTTGCTTTAACTTATGGATCGCTATGGAAACGATGTTACAAAGGTAACAGTTGCTTTTAAAAATTGAGGGGGATTTTATATAAACAAAACGAGGCTTGGATTTGATTGTTCCAAGCCTCGACTTTTTATATTTTCCTTCAATTATTTTTTGAAAACTTCTATTTGCTTGCTTTCGACAACGAGATCGGTAAACTTCCCTTTGAAACGAGTTGCCTTTACAATATGATTGTCTATCCAATGATAATTTCCTCCCCGGGGTTTATCCATTAATAGACCATGATATTTGAAGCCGTGGCGATCCAACCATTCTATGGTAATGCCTCTTGTTTCTTCTGTACGAGAAGTAAAGAAAGTGATGATGTGTCCTTCATCATACCATTTATTCAAAATTTTGAGGGCGTCTGGATAAGGCATAACGGTGACCATTCTTTCAGGCTCTTCGTTCGGCACGTCATCGCAGACGGTTCCATCAATATCGATGAGATAATTTTTGACATTTTCGGGCAGGACAGGACTTAGGGTTTCTCCTTTTTCGTTGAAGATTTGCTTTAATTCGTGATTATTGTTCTTTTCCATTTTATATACTCTATCTGTTTACCTTGGATAAATCCAAGCTGCAAATTTACAATTAAATTACTACTTAATACGAATTGTTCCCATTCTTGTTCAATAATGGGAACCTAAAATCCAGAGATTTAATATTTTCTAAACATATTTTATCTGAGTTCATTGAATAGAGGCGAGGTTGGAGAAAAAAAATGGAGATGATAAGAAAGAGTTTTGCTAAAAAACGGAAACCCGGGAATAGAGCCATGTTCCCGATTTCGTTTCAAAACGAAGATGATAAATACCCGACGGTAAATTTTTTATCGGAATCTTTAATTGGGATGAAAACGTGTTTTTCTCCTGAAGAATTTCCCCGTTGGTATGTATCAATTGATACTTGAGGATTATTTCGTCATGGTCCAATTGAATAAAATCAGAACTGGGGTTAGGGTATAATTGAATATCCGAAGCATTCAAATTTTGGGTCGCGATGGTTAACGGACTTCGCAATTCTACAATATAAGCATCCGAATTACCATGTCTAAGATGATCGACTTGTATGCCACCCCAAATCACAATTTTTTCCCCAGAAGTAATTACATCGTTCCCAATTTCATTCAAATCATAACCGATACTTTTTTGCCAGATCAATTCCCCTTCAGGAGAAACCTTCACCATCCAAACATCCGATTCTCCAAAATTTTCATTGATATCGCCATCGTCAGAAAACGTATTTCCTACGGCAATCAAACCCATGTCGTCCGCTTCTGTTACACCTAAAAAATAATCGACGTGGCTGCCACCCAAACTATTCTGCCAGATCAATTCACCATTAGAAGATATTTGTGCCATCCAAGCATCCACTATGCCATGATTTCCTTCCACATCACCATCATTGGATAATACTTCCCCGACCACCACCAAATTTCCGGAGCTGGTTTCAATCAAATCAAAACCTTGATCGGCAGAACTGCCACCCAGACTTTTTTCCCACAATAAATTGCCATTATCATCAATTTTGATGAGCCAAAAATCAACTCCTCCTAAATTAACAGAAACATCTCCATCCGAACTGAAGGTGGTTCCCAATATGGCATAATTCCCGTCTTGTGTAGCAACAATTTCATTGGCTCGATCTTCTCCTGAACCGGCATACGTTTTTTCCCACAATAAATTACCGTTGGCGTCTAAGGCAAGAACCCAGAAATCGGCAGCACCATGATTGAAGTCCACATCTCCATTGGAAGAAAAAGTAGAACCCGCTACCATTACGCCGCCATCGGGTCTGGGAATAACAGAATTCCCAACATCATCCGAAGCACCGCCAAATGTTTTCGACCACAATAAATTGCCCGAAGCATCTGTCCGAATCACCCACAAATCTTTATTGCCTTTATTTTCCGAAATATTAACATCGTTGGATAGGGTGAAACCGGTAAGGGCGAAACCGTTGTCAGGCATCAAGCAAATGGAATTGCCTCGGTCATCATCCGTACCACCGTATGTATGCGACCAAACCATGGTGCTATCGGTGTTCATTTTGCCGAGCCAAAGGTCAGTGCCTCCAATCGAATCGGTTACTTCCTCATCATAGGATGAAGTGACACCCGTAAATACATATCGGTCATCATGTGAAAAACAAATGGAATATCCCCAATCATCTTCACCGCCTCCAATTTCTTTCTCCCAAAGAATGGATGCTTGGGAAAAACAAAAAGCGGATATCCAACAAAAAAGAAAAACAAAAAAGTATTTCATGCCGTGAAGATACGACCTAAAACGGGCTAAGGGAAATCTATGTAATCGGTTGGAACATGATCCGTCAGCCAAACGCCATTTTCGGAAATAAAAAATTTATATCCGGCTTCATGCATTTCTTTGGCATGAACATCTAGGATGATTACTTTGCCATGTCTTTGTCCTACATTTTTGGCGGTAGCTGTTTCGGCAGAGAGATGCACATGATGTCGGTTTCTTTTTTCCAATCCTGTTTTTTGGATACTATCTATAAATCGAGTAGCAGTTCCGTGATAAAGAACCCCAGGCGGTTCTATAGCCGAGTAACCCAAATCCAAGGAAACAGAATGCCCTTGATTGGCTCTAATCATACTTAAATCTTCGTTGAAGGAAAACCGTTGTTTGTTGTTTTTTTCGACCACTTCTTTCAGCCCTTCGAGATTTACCTTTTTACCCTGAAGGGACATTTGTTCCAGAAGTGTGGTTGTAGAAGTCCAGCCTTGTTCATTAAGAGAAATCCCAATGCTATCGGGTTGGTGCCTCAGTACATAACTAAGGAATTTGCTAATTCGTTTGAGTTCTTTTTCGTTCATCACTTTTTTGTTTCATTCACCATCTAAAACCTAAAAATGAATAAAAAGAGTTCCTGAATTTAAGAATTAAAGTTGCTTTACAATTGTAAAGGTCCCAATCCTACCTTATCTCGAATCACTTTGTTATTCTCACATAAGGGGATTAATTGTTCTTCAATAAAAGGATTTACTTGTTCGTAAATCGAATGAGGGTATAGCAAATGGATGTTAGGCCCCGCATCTAAGGTGAAGTATATCGGTTGTTGTGTTTCTTGCCTAAAAGCACGTATCCTTTGAATCATTTCCAAGGAATTGGGCTTCATCAAAATATAAGAAGGGTTGGATGTCATCATTAAAGCATGAAGAGTAAGCGCCTCGTTTTCGGTGATGTTTCCGAACACTTCCAAATCGCCTTCTTCCATTGCTAATAATAATCGTTGTAATCTTTGACGGGCTTGGTTGTACCGAGGGGTTGCATAGGCATTGCCCTCCATCAAGGCATGGCCTGCCCGGCTCGATACTGATTTTTCTCCTTGGTTCACGATGAGGATGTCGTCATGGAAATCATGGAAAATGGGATGAATGTTTTTCCCATAAGCAATGCCGAATAAATCAGAAGAGTTTTCTGCATCTGAGGTTTGTCCCCAAACACTGGCATGGGGGTAAATGGAACGGCAGGCACTCCCCGAACCCAAGCGGGAAATATAAGAAGCCTTGTTTCTAAATTCCGTGTCATCTTTCAGTGTTCCGAAAATATTGGATTCTAAGGAACAAAGACACAAAGCCAAAGCACTCATGCTCGAAGCAGAAGAAGCAATGCCCGAAGAGTGGGGAAAAGAATTATGAGATTTTATTGTGAATTTTAATTGTTTGATGAAGGGAAAAATATCTGTGATTCTCAATAAGAATTTTCTGATTTTTTCTGCAAAAGGTTCGTTAGGCTGCCCTTCGAAATAAAAATCCAAATCGATATCTACATTTTTATTCTTTTGGGTGCTGTACTCCAGATGGGTCTCTGTATAGGCTTCATCCAGCGTAAGGCTGATGGAGGGGTTCCGAGGTAATTGTACGCCATGTTTTCCCCAATATTTGACTAAAGCGATATTGGAAGGGCTCTTCCAAGAAATTTTTCCATCTTTAGTAGAAGAAGAATCAAGAATGAGTTTTGGGTTTTTATAATCTATCATACAAGTAAAGCTTTCCGCAAAAGTAAATGATTAATTTTCTTCTTTGATTGTTAAAAAGAAAATTTAGACAAAGATTTTTATAGAATCATCCCATTTTTATCCAAACCATAGTTTGATGAAGAGTAAATCCTTAAAAATAACAAATGATATCTGCCTAGTTCCTCCTCATCCCGAAATGGCAGAAGAAATGTTTAGAATTATTGATGAGGATAGGGAATATCTTCGAGAATGGCTGCCATTTGTAGATGGGACAAAAGTAGTAGAGGATACAAGGAATTACCTCAAGAGTGCTGCCCAATGGAATATCGGTGGACAGCAATGGAATGTAGTGATACGTTATAAAAATCATATTTGTGGATGCATTGGTTATCCTCGGCTGGATAAACAGAACAACAGAGGAGAAATCGGATATTGGTTGTCGGAAAAATATCAGGGAAAAGGAATAATGATCCGGTCGTGTGAAAGAGCGGTTCGATACGGCTTCGAACATCTGGACTTGAATCGGATAGAAATCAGGGTGGCTACTCCGAATGTAAAAAGCATTGCCATTCCCCGCAAATTAGGATTTGAAGAAGAAGGCGTGCAAAGGGAAGCCATATTTTTAAATGGCCGTTATTATGATGCTTTAGCATTCAGTAA
>JAHDDR010000082.1 GCA_020629255.1 Saprospiraceae bacterium
GTGCCCCGGCCGCCGATACACAAAAAAATACGCCATTCACACCATCCATATAATTATCAAAACCAATGGCAAACCAATCGGTATTCGTATTGCCAAATGGACCCCGACCCCTTTGATCTCCTTCATCCCGTAGGCACAATTGCCTTAGAATACTGTCCTTTGATGTTTCGAATAATTCGGCAAAAACATAAATGCTGGCATTATCATAAAGGATTCTTACCTCCGATTTGCGATCAGAAGGAACATTAGGTGTTGGTTTTTCATCGATGAAGTCAGTCGCAATGGGTAAGTTTTGCCAATCGGGTTCATCCATTTTTCCATCTATCTTGATTGGATTTTGGGTTCGCGTCGCTGTAAATTCTTTTTTAGTGAGTTGGTCTTGTCCCCATCCTTCAGAACAATAGAAGAATAGAAAACAAAGAATAAGATAAATAATGTTAGGTTTCATGAATTAGGTATTCAGAAGAGGACTTAGGTTGATATTGCAAATATGGATATAATTAGTATATGATACCACAACTAAATGATGAAATGGTGCATCTTTTTGTTATAATAGTAGACTTTTCATATAAACGGAGAAACAATTCTACATTAGGAACCTTTATTTGATGGTCTGACATTTGAATCAAATTCAATTCTAATGTTATTTTTGCGATTTAAAAATTACTAGTAATGATAAAGAACTCAATGAAATGGTATTGGATGGCTTCCTTGGGACTATCCATTTTTTGGATGGGATGCAAGGGAACCCAAACAATAGTAAACGAAGAACCGGTTGAAGAAAGAACCCTCCGGGAAATAACAGTAACCCCAGAACCCGAGCCAGAAGAAGTGATGATGGAGCTGCCGGTATATAATGCAAGCTATACCCGTAAAAACGATCTCCTTCACACAAAATTAGATTTAAAATTTGATTGGGATAAACAACATGTGCTAGGAAAAGCCTGGTTGGATTTCAAACCCATGTTCTACGATACGGATCAATTGGTTTTGGATGCTAAAGGTTTTGATCTTCATAAAATACAGGTAGATGGAAAAGACGCC
Organism: Saprospiraceae bacterium; assembly: GCA_020629255.1. GTDB lineage: Bacteria > Bacteroidota > Bacteroidia > Chitinophagales > Saprospiraceae > JAHDCE01. The sequence continues at coordinate 1,045 of JAHDDR010000082.1, forward strand.
CAATACGATTATGACGAAAAAAACGAAATCCTAATCATAGAATTAGGAAAGACCTATTCGGCAAAACAAAAATACCAAGTGTATATAGATTACACGGCAAAGCCCAACGAAAGAACAGCAGGAGGAAGTGCCGCCATTACTTCCGAAAAAGGATTGTTCTTCATCAACCCGAAAGGGGATGAAGGAGACAAACCCCAACAAATTTGGACACAAGGCGAAACAGAAAACAATTCTGCTTGGTTTCCTACTGTTGATAAACCCAACGAAAGAACCACCCAAGAAATCTACCTGACGGTAGATGACAAATTCAAAACCCTTTCCAATGGCACCTTGGATTCTTCTACAAAAAACAGCGACGGAACCCGCACTGATTATTGGAACATGGATATGCCTCATGCTCCTTACTTGTTTATGTTGGCGATAGGCGAGTTTGCCGTAGTTTCTGAAAAATGGCAAGGCATGTTGTTGGAATATTATGTAGAACCCGAGTATGAAAAAGATGCCAAAGCTATCTTTTCGAACACACCGGAAATGCTCACCTTCTTTTCAGATTATGTAGGTGTGAAATACCCTTGGCAAAAATATTCGCAAGTAGTGGTAAGAGATTATGTTTCGGGAGCAATGGAAAATACGACAGGTGTGATTTTTGGAGACTTCGTCCAAAAAACAAAAAGAGAATTAATAGACAACCATAACGAAAGAATCGTAGCCCACGAATTGATGCACCACTGGTTTGGTGATTTGGTGACCTGCGAAAGTTGGGCGAACCTTTCTATGAACGAAGGCTTTGCCAATTATAGCGAATATCTATGGTTCGAACATAAATATGGAAAAGATGCTGCCGATTATCACCTGATGGGCGAACAATCCGGTTATGTCATGTCTTCGGCACAAAGAGGCATGCACCCATTGATTCATTTTGGTTATGATGACAAAGAAGACATGTTTGATGCCCATAGTTATAATAAAGGTGGAGCCATTCTCCACATGTTAAGAAATACAATTGGGGATGATGCTTTCCGAGCTGGACTACAACTTTACCTAGAAGAAAATAAATTCAAAGCGGTAGAAGCACATGATTTAAGATTGGCAATGGAAGACGTAACGGGTTTGGATCTGAACTGGTTCTTCAACCAATGGTATTTCGAACAAGGGCATCCGGCATTGGATGTCAGTAATAGTTATGATGAGGTAAAAAAAGAAGTGGTGGTCAAATTGGCACAAACACAAGACCCAAAAGAAAATCCCGCCATTTTCGTTTTACCTATGGCAATAGACATTTATGCCGCGAATGGAAAAGCGATGCGTAAAAATGTTCAAATGAATAAGAGAGAGCAAGAGTTCCGGTTCAAAGTTGATTCGAAACCAGCCTTGGTCATTACGGATGCGGAACATTATCTCCTAGCAGAGAAAAATGAAAAAAGAAGCAAGGAAGAATCCATTTTCCAATTCAATAATGGACCCTTGTTCTATGATAGATATATCTCCTTACAAAACCTAAAGGGAGCGTCTTCTTCCGAAGCACAAAAAGTAGTAACAAAAGCATTGGATGATCCTTTTTGGGTGGTTCGGAACGAAGCCATCAGAATGATAAACACAGCAGATAATCCCGGAGCCTTGGATAAAATCGCACAAATGGCAAAAACCGATAAGCGTTCCCAAGTCAAAGCATCTGCATTATTGATACTAGCAGAATCCGGTGATAAGAAATATGTTACAGTAGCCAAAAATGCGATAGACAACGAAAAAGCGTATGTGGTGATTTCGGCCGGGCTAGAAGCATTGGTGAAATTAGATAAAGCCGAAGGGGTGAAGTATGCCGCAAAATTGGAAAAAGAAGACAATGGAAGCATCATCGCAGCGATAGGAAGCATTTATGAAGAAAATGGAGATGTTTCCAAGCTGTCTTTCTTCGAAAACAACGTGGAAAAAACAAATGGCTATGGTGCCATTAACTTCCTTTCTAGCTATGCGGAACTCGCCATGAAAGGAGATAACTCTACCATATTTAATTCTGGGAAAAAATTAGGCGAAATTGCCTACGACCAAAAAATATCTCCCTGGAAAAGATATGGAGCCATGAAAGCTCTGGATTCCTTATACAAGAATTTAAAAGGGAACGGCGTCACAGATTCGGCAATGGAGTTGAAGAAAATCATTGAGTCGATAAAAAAAGTTGAAACGAATAATCAGCTCAGATCTATGTATAAGAACTTTGGATAACAGAATTTATAAATAGATCTGAAATTTAATGTATGGTTTCAGCCTTCGGATGGGGTCGGATTTACAACAAAATCCGACCCCATTTTTCTTTTTGGTATTGTTTTTGAATTATACATATTATCTCTCTCGAAATAAAATGATGACACTATAACATCAGGGAAACCCAAAAAACATTTCCCTATTCCGATACAATTCATTTGATATGAACATGATGTAGTAGCATGTTTATATAGTAAGTAGTAGTGTAAAATAGTTTGTGACATGAAGAAAGAGAAATTTAAAATCAAGAGTATCATCAAGAAGAAAGGGAATCTGAAATTAAATCTTTCAGACGTGAAAAAAGCTCAACCCATCATTGATAGAGGCTACGTATGGGCAGGATAACAGCTCCAGAAAATAAGTGTTGGAAAAAGAAAATGGCATTAGCCGTTTCTTATTCATCATCTTCCATTTTGTCTATTTCGGTAATAGATTCAATCTGACCGAATTCGCGTTTTAAAGCACGTTGTATTCTTTCTTTTCTACGTTCGCTTCTTTCAAAGTCGGCTTTTACTTCTTTTTTGGCACTTTCCATTTCGTATTCATCCAAAGTCCCTTTTATCTTGTAATATAAATTGAACCAACCATTCTTGGCTTTGATAGGCTTGGAACCGGATTTCTTGAATAATTTTTTGACCAAGACCTGACCCGCATTTACCTTCACATTGTAATCAATTTCTTGGTCAAAGGTATGTTCTCCACTAATGACCAAATTAATTGCATTATTTTGGATGAGCATAACAGGAAGATAAAAAGTACCTTTCTTGATTTCCATCCAATTCTGGGTATTGGTGAAACGGATATTCTGAAGATCCTTCATTTTTACGAATTTGGAAAAACTCTCCAGCATTTCGAAATTGTTTAATTCGCCTTCCTGGATATTCGTTTCCGCTAATACATGGAGTTTGTTCATTAAAAATTCACCGGATTCATTCCAGAAAGCATTCACGGCAATACGGGCATCTATTTTTCCTTTGATATTTTTATGGGTCAGATAATCCTGACCGAAATTATCCGTTTGTTTGAAAAAATCCTCACTCTCAAGACCATTGCAAACCAGTTTTGCTTTTAAGGTAGGAGCCTTTGACATCAGGAGAATACCATCCAAATCGAAGGAGCCGCCCATGGCATCCACTTGCCCATTCAGAATGAAATTATTATCCTTGATCGTCAATTTCCCTAAAAAATCCTTGCCTTCTATTTTATCATATCTAAAGGATTGGATATTCGATTCGAACGTTCCATCCAGATAATTGGAAAATTTTTCCCGATTGGCGTATTGCTCCATTTTCAGAGAATCATAAACTTCCTCCCCTACCTTTTCTTCTTCGGGTACGGCAGAAAGATCCTTAAGCCTTCCAAAATCCATTTTCTCCGCATTCAAACTAGCATTGAAAATTAATTTAGCATCCTTGGAATTCAGAGAATCGGACAATAGAACCGGCACTAAATTTTTAAACGAGCCATTCAATTCGAATTCACTTCCAGCTCCGGCTATCACAACATTCCTCATGTCCAAATTATTATCATTCAGTTGCAAAGCTCCCTTATCAATCTCAATCTTTTCCCCATTAATTTTGAGCATGGCATCATCAAACTCAATAACACCTTTTGTCCTGACCCGATATACAAGATTCGGATTGATCATCTCATCATAAAAACCTTGTAGTTCCAAATTTTGAACTTCTATATCACCACCCCCGGCAGAAATGGCATCGATACCAAAAGATTTATAAATCGCATCCAAAGGAACAGAACCATTAAATGAGGCATTCACATAAGGATCGTCCAAATCTTTCACCTTCAATTTCAATTCGATGAGTTCCCGTTGGAGGTATCCTTTAAAATCCTTGATTTCTAATACAGTAGATTGGTTGGTTCGAGCCTCTCCATTGGTATATGTGGCATTGAAGGTCAAATCTCTGAAAGGGGATTCTAATTGTGGCCCGCTGATGCTCCCATCCTCCAAACCCAGAGTAACATTGATGGCCGGTTGTTTATTGTCCGATTTTCCTTTCACACTTCCCTTGAAGGTGAAATCCCCCTTGCTTTTCAGACCCACCCAATCTTCGATATAACCATCTGGCAAAAGACCAATCAAAGATTGGAGGGAGCAATCCGAACCATCGAAATTCAGATTGTAATCAAAAATATTAGACACTTTTTTCACATCACCATTTACCTTGAATTTATTGTCTTCGATTTGAAGCAAAAAATCTTTGATGTCATAATTTTCATTATCCAAATCAACATCTACATCAGCATCGTAACTGATGTCTTTATTGGCGAAATATCTTCCGGAAGGAGTTTCGAAAAATTCGGTAACAAAATTGGCATCGCTTTTTAGGGCAAAACGATTACCAGAAAATTCACCCGACATGTTGGCTTCTTCGATATTGATTTTCATGTCTTGCTGTTCTTTGGCATCCATATAAATCAATTCGATATCATTCAATTTGGCTTCCTCTAATTTCAGACTCAACTCCCCTCCCTCTTCTTCATTATCAGATGATGATTCTTTCCAAATATTATAATTGAACTGTCCTTTGTTATTTTTTTGAACAAACAAGGCTCCATCATTAATAACCACTGAACTGATTTTTATACTAGACCCAAACAAACTGAAAAGCTTGAATCGGAACGCTAGTTCTTTGGCTTCCAAAAGAGCGTTGTTATCAAATTCATCCGGAACTTTTACTTGGTGTAAGGTAACAGCCGCATTGGGGAAGTATTTAACGAGGGTCAAATCATAATTCTTAACTTCAATCGGATGCTTTAAACTTTTGTTGAGTTCACTGATGACGGCGTTTCCAATCCGATCCGCAAAAAAGGAAGAACCAAAGAGTACCAAAAGCAACAAGAAGATTAATATTCCAAAGAACCAGATAAGGAATTTTTTGAATTTACGATTAAGAGCCATAGAAGGAAGAATTGATAATGCCTAAGTATTTTCGCAAAAATACAAGGATTCTAAGGATTTATTGTCGGACATATTAAACATTTTAAGAAAGTAATTTATTCTTTAATCCGAGCTAATAAATGTAGTTTAATTGTAATTTCTTGAAAAGTCGTTTAATTTTGCACCCATAGTTCATTGTAGGATATTTTGGGAATAGGAGAAAACATTTTTTCTTTCCCACTTCTTATCGAGAAAGGTGGAGGGTATTGGCCCGTAGAAACCTTAGCAACCCTCTCTAAGATTTATTTTGGAGAGAAGGTGCTACATCCATCCTGATGTCAGGAAAGATAAGTTGGAATGATGCCTTTGTAAAACAAACAAAAAGCCTTTCCAGCTTACTGGAAAGGCTTTTTGTTTTAAAGGAATCAGATATAGACAAAGATTAATAAAAATGAAAGTAACAGAATATTTTAAACAAAGAGAAAGAACGTATATTTCCTTTGAGGTTTTACCTCCCTTAAAAGGAGGAAGTATGGAAAAGATTTTTAACACCTTGGATCCTTTAATGGAATTCAAGCCGCCTTTTGTTGATGTAACGTACCATAGAGAAGAATATATTTATAAACGACGGCCAAGTGGTTATTATGAAAAAACTTCGATTCGTAAAAGACCAGGAACGGTTGGTATTTGTGCTTCCATCATGCATCGCTATGGTGTAGATGCTGTACCTCATTTGATTTGCGGAGGATTTACCAAAGAAGATACAGAGAATGCTCTGATTGATTTGAATTTTTTAGGAATTCAAAATGTATTGGCTCTTAGGGGAGATGCCAGAAAGTTCGATGGTCGTTTCATCCCCCAAGAAGGAGGACATACCTATGCCATCGATTTGGTAAAGCAAATTCAGGAAATGAATGAAGGTAAATATCTGGATAGCTATATCAAAGAAGGAACTAAAAGCGATTTCTGCATCGGCGTAGCAGGTTATCCGGAGAAGCATTTCGAGTCTCCTAATTTTGATATGGATTTGCAATTTTTGAAAGACAAGGTAGATGCTGGAGCAGACTATATAGTATCACAAATGTTTTTTGACAATGAACGTTATTTGAGCTTCATCAAAAAATGCCATAAAATCGGAATTGATGTCCCGATTGTACCAGGACTTAAACCCATTACGAAGCCCAGCCAATTGAAAACCCTTCCTCGGTTATTTTATGTCAATTTACCCAACGATCTGATTAAGGAATTCAGTAAGTATTTAGATGATAAAGAAGCATTCAAGCAAATTGGTATAGAATGGTGTATCGCCCAATCCAAAGAATTGAAAGAAAAGGGAGCCCCATGCCTACATTATTATACCATGGGAGATACAAAAACCATCAAGCAAATTTGCGAAGCGGTATTCTAAGTTGGAACCTACTTAGTAGCTATTATGCAAAGAGCGATGATTACATATAATCATCGCTCTTTGCATATAAGAAGGTGAATTATAATTCTATCATAGAACCATCCACCAAATGTCTGTAAAGAGATTATCTTCTCCTTGAAACAGGTTAATAAAAAATATCAAGGAAGCGGAAATAATAAATAGTTAGGATGGAATCAATGGTGGTTTCATGAAAGGTGAATCCGCTACAGAGTTAAGGTTAGGATATTACCTAAAATTAATTTTGATAGAGAAGTTTAGTGCGCCGCAAAAAATAACGCAATAATGAAAATTCCTCTAAGATTTTCATATCTTCAATAATTGCTAATCAAAGGAGGATTCATGATATTCAATCTAAACGAGAAAGATACATTAGCCAATAGGTTTATTGCTGAAATCAGAAGTGTTGAAATACAGGGAGATAGACTTCGGTTCAGGAGGAATTTAGAAAGGATTGGAGAATTGTTGGGCTATGAAATAAGCAAAACCTTAGAATATGAAGAAGTCGAAGTAGAAACGCCTTTGGGAATAGCAACTACTTCTGTTCCAAAAAGTAGGGTGGTCTTAGCTACAATACTTAGGGCAGGACTTCCGCTGCATCAAGGACTCCTCAATATGTTCGATGATGCTGACAATGCATTTGTGTCTGCTTATAGAAGACACCATAAGGACGGTTCTTTCGAAATTAAACTAGAATATGTTTCTTGTCCTCCAATAGAGGGCTCGGTCTTAATATTGGCAGATCCAATGATAGCTACCGGAGCATCCATCGTAACAACATTACAAGAACTATCAACCTATGGCGAACCTCATGCTGTGCATGTAGCTACGGCCATTGCTGCCGCACCGGGCATTGAATATATCCAGAGATACTACCCTAAAGCGAATATTTGGGTAGGAGCCATAGATGAAGAGCTTACTGCCAAATCTTATATTGTACCTGGTTTGGGCGATGCAGGCGACTTATCTTTTGGTTCTAAAGTACAAGAGTGATAAGCCTAATTATTGGGTTAGGCAAATAAGAAAAGGATGATTTTATAACACCATATAATTGTGAAAATTAAACCAATTATTATATTTTTGGGCTGCTTCCGAAAACAATTTCACCTTTAATTTTTTACCATATGGATGAATGTGGGAAATAAAAGGTGAATACCTCCCTCACACATTACATTTTGCCCAAGTAATCAAGTTGAAAAAGAATCACCCAATTCGATTTTTAACCAAATTATTATCAAACCTAACCGCATCATGTATTTATTGAATAAAACTTACTTTAAAGGAATCTTATCCTTGGGTTTATTGCTTTGTTTTATGGGCGGCTTGTTGGGGCAAGCACCATTAAAATTGGCCCAATCTTTTGTAGAAAAAAATGCGAGACAAAATGGATTAGAGTTGCCAGATGTTCAAGGCATGACGATATCTGATTATTACCGATCTCCTTCTACAGGTATATACCATTTTTATTTCCAACAAACCTATAAGAATGTGAGGGTGTATAATGCCATTTATAATGTGGCAATAAAAGATGGTAAAATCATACATAGCAATCACACCTTCATTTCTCATATTGATAAGAAAGTAAATGGAGAAATCCCGATTCTTAGTGCAAAATCTGGGTTGGGATATGCAGCTAATCATGTTGAACTAGATGCATCAAAATCTAATTTGCTACGAACGGAAGAAACAGCAAAGGGAGGGGCAGCGAAATATATTTTTAGTGATGGCGATATTTCTAGGGACGAAATCCCAGTAGAATTGTTCTGGCAAGTAACTGGAGAAGGCAAAAGCCAAAATGTACGCTTGGCTTGGAAAGTCATCATCAACGAAAAACGTTCTTCCGATTGGTGGAACATGAGGGTGGATGCAGAGACCGGCAAAATTCTAGCACAAGATAATTTTACGATTTATTGTGATTTTGGCCATGCTCATCAAAAAGGGGGTGTATGCCAAAACCATCACCAGCAAGAAGAAGCATTCAAAGCCGTGCCGACGATCCCTTCTATTTTTGCGAATAACGATTATAATGTTTTCGATTATCCCTTAGAAAGTCCGAGTCATGGTAATCGTACGATTGTAAATAGTCCGTACACAAAATTTATGAGCAGCAGAGCGGCATTAGGAGCAACAAATGGTTGGCATCATACGGCAACCAACAATTGGAATTATACTAGAGGGAACAACGTTTGGTCACAAGAAGATGAGAATGGAAATAATGGAACAGGATATAGCCCGAATCCTGGAGGAGGTTTAGACTTCAATTATCCATTTGATTTTTATGGAACCACTGCTTTCAATCAGGATGCTGCCATAACCAATCTATTTTATTGGAATAATTTGACGCATGATGTTTTATATAATTATGGTTTCGATGAACCGACTGGAAATTTCCAAGAAAGCAATGTAGATGGTGCCGGAGGAAATGGAGGAGACTCTGTTTTTGCCGATGCCCAAGATGGCTTTGATATGAATAATGCCAATTTCGCAACCCCTGTAGATGGCACTAATCCAAGAATGCAGATGTTTTTATGGTCGGATGTAGGATCATTGGAGTTTGATGTTAATCCTCCATCGACTATAGCAGGAGCATATGGGGCTGTAGAATCCAATTTTAGCACCAATAATAAATTAAGTGATTTGGGACCCATAACCGGAGATTTGGTTTTGGCGAATAACATCGAAGCATGTAATGCTACACCCATCACCAACGGTGCAGCTATAAATGGAAACATCGCAGTTATTGATAGAGGAAATTGCAATTTTACAGAAAAAGTGAAAAATGCTGAGAATGAAGGGGCTATAGCTGTTGTTATGTGTAATAATGTGGCAGGGAGTCCAATTGCTATGGGGGGGACAGACAACACCATTACGATTCCGGCTGTTATGTTGAGCCAATCAGAATGCAATACCATTAAAGTAGAAATGGCATCAAATACAGTAAATATTACGATGACTAGCCAAGGGCAATATACTCCTGATGGAGATTTTGATAATGGTATTATTGCTCATGAATACGGGCATGGTTGGAGCACCCGAACCACGGGAGGACCTGGAATATCGTGTTTGGATGGAGATGAACGACAAGGAGAAGGCTGGAGTGATTTCCTGGCCTTAATGCTTTGTACAGATTGGGCAAGTCTGAGCCCGGATGTCGCTTCGGCTAACATTCCTAGAGGAATCGGCACCTATGCCATTGGGCAACCCATTACGGATGGAGGAATCAGACCTTTTATGTATTCATACGACATGGCAAATATTAACAGTTATGCAGAGTATGCAAATGTAGGGGATGGAGCTACATTTTCTAGACCGCATGGTGTAGGCTCTATCTGGTGTACCATTTTATGGGATATGACTTGGGAAATCATTTTCCAAGACAATTATATACAACCCAATATTTGGGATGTAAGTACAATGGAAGGAAACGTAGCAGCGTTCAAATTAGTACATGAAGGAATGCGATTACAACCTTGTAACCCCGGTTTTGTGACATCTAGGGATGCCATTCTCGCAGCAGATGAAGCTCTCTTTAATGGTAAATACAGATGTTCGATTTGGAAGGCTTTTGCCAGAAGGGGCGTGGGGGTAAATGCGGATCAGGGCTCTTCTGCCAGTGTAACGGATGGAACACCGGACTATGCGATACCATCGGGTGTAGAAGTAACAAAAGTAGCGGATAAACAAATTTATGATCAAGGAGAAACGGTGAATTATACGGTTACGGCACAATGCAATTGTTCTGATGAAAATAATGTAAGTATTGAAGATGTTCTTCCTGCTGGTTTGACCTATGTGACTAACTCGGCTTCTGGTGGTGGAACAGAAAGTGGTGGAACGATTACATGGGCAGCTGCAAACTTATTGGCCAATTCTACTACAACCTACACTTACCAGGCTACAGTTGATTTGGGAACAGCTTCTACTGGAATTACAGTTGTTAATGATAATTTGAGTGGTTCTACCCCGGCAGGTTCTTGGACTGCATCTGCAGATTGGGGCATAACGAACAATCCCCCTGGTACTTTTCCGGCATGTAATGGTAATGGTTATTTTGCTCCGGATAATGCATCGCCTAGCGATGAATCTTTAGTGCTGGCTTTTACGGTTACGGGACCGAATACGACTTTATCCTTCACTCATAATTATGATACCGAGACAAATTGGGATGGAGGAGTGATTGAAGTTTCCGAAAATGGAGGGACGAAATGGACAGACCTAGGAGCGGATATTACAGCGAATGGATATAGCGGAACATCTCAATCTTTTGGTATTCCTATGTTTACGGGGTCAAGCGGAGGTTGTGTTACCACCACGGTCGATTTATCTAATTATTGTGGAGATTTGCAAGTCCGCTTCAGAATGTTATGTGATGCTAATACAGGAGGTGATGGATGGATTGTGGATGATATTAATATTGCATCCATTACAGGAATTAGAAATGATGCGGATGCAAAACAAGGAGCGACAACGGTGGGTACAGGTTGTGCTTGTATCGAAGTGACCAATAATATCTTCGTTCCCGTAGAACTTTTATCTTTAAATGCTCGTCCGCTTGAAAATTCCATTCAACTCAATTGGGCAACGGCTACAGAAACGAACAATAAAGGTTTTGATATAGAACGCAGTATAAGTCCAACTAAAGGCTTTGTAAAAATAGGATGGATAGAAGGGAATGGAAATGCCGCATCAGAAAATAATTATTTATTTGAAGATGCCCATGTGGAAAAAGGTATCAAATATTATTACCGCCTTAAGCAAATGGATTTTGATGGAGCGTTCGAATATTCGAATACCGTTTTTGCAAAAATCGAAGATAGAAATAGTATTTCTCTTTTCCCGAACCCTACAAAAGGAACGGTTACCGTACAATCATCTTATGCATTCTCAGGTAAGGTCTCATTAATTGTGAAAACAATAGATGGTAAAGAAATGAAAGCCGTAAATATAGATGCAAAAGAATTGGCTAATGGATATTTGATGGATATTCAGGAATTAAGCTCAGGGGTTTATTTACTGGAAACGCGTACTTCAGAAAATTCTATTGTCGAGCGATTGGTGATTAAATAAAAATCATTCATAATAAAATAAAAAAAGGGGGCAGTATTTTACAGCCCCTTTTTTTATGTCCAAGAAGTATTTGAAATGATTTAAATACTTACAGAAAGTTAAGGGTTGGACAAAAATAATCGAATCACAAATTTTTATTCTTTCTGTCGATTTATTCTAAACGCTAAAAGTGTATTAAATACAACGGGCTTTGCACAAAAGATTATTTTTTCTGTAAAAAATAAAATTATTAATCCCCCCCCTTAAGAAATATGAAGGTGAAATTTGTGTGATTTATTTTTGTACAAGGATTTAATTAAATCATGAACAAATAAAAAATATTTTTTTAAATTAATTGATTTTAAATCATGTTGGTTTTCAGTGTGTTACAAGGGTTGGAGTGTTTTTTTTAAAATTTATTTTCCTTTTCGGGAACGATATTTAATTAAAATAGCTTTATGATGATGTGCTTGACAAACAAAGCATTTTTTCATCCAACAAAAAAATTAATGAAGGTGAAATTCTTATTCAATAAATATCATAAAAGTTTTGGCACCAATAATAATTGGGCCATTTCGGCCGAACAGCCAGAGGTGCTCTGCCCCATGTTTGAGGGGAGAATTCTGGATCGGCAAGACGATACCCTTCTCTAATTATCTTCCTCAATGGAGGTTCGTAGTTAGAGAAACGACTACGAACCGAATTTTTTATTTACAAGTCTGAAGTTTTAATTACTCAAAACGTAGTCGTAACAAAAACATTTTTTGAAATCAGAAAAAGTGGTACTAAAGCAGAGCGTTACTTCGTGGCGAAAATGGTAGACGCACAGATCATAAAATCTGCGACCGAAAGGTCTTGAGGGTTCAATTCCCTCCTAGCCGAAAGGCTGGTTACGCTGGCTAATTATGTCCACTTCTTTTAAAATAAAGATGATACTGAAGCATTGTGTTACTTCGTAGCTCATTAGGTAGAGCAATAGACGGTTAATCTATGGGTAGCAGGTTCGAGTCCTGCCAATGTAATTCATAATTGCATAAAATACACAAGCAAACTTTGTTCATCTCTTTTATCAACGACTATAAATAAGGTCTGGAAATCTCCGCATACAATGCCGAGAAACAGACAATACCCGAAGGGGTACATATTAAATACGGTAGCGTAGTTCAATCAGGCAGAGCAGGGGATTGTCTATCCTCAAGTTGCGGGTTCGATTCCCGTCGTTACCGCCGGTAATTTTATCAGATGATATCACTGAATTGTATTCTGATAATTGAAAACTGAAAAGGGGGCACATGTTCCAAGGCTTGGCGATACTGGCTTGCAACCAGCATGTGGTGGGTTCAATTCCCATTGCTTCCACGAAAAAAATAACTAGAAGTAGTTAGTAAAATGCAGGAGTAGCTTAATGGCTAAGAGCACTAGGTTTGGGACCTAGGGGGTGTCAGTTCGAGTCTGACTTCTTGCACAAAACAACGGGTACTTAGGGCGAAGGAGATACGTACCATCATGAAAAGGCTTTGCCCACCAAATTGTCCCAAAAAGTGGAGTCGAAGACCCGTCAATTTTCTTGGCGGTCTTCCGACTCGTTTGAAATCTTGGAAAATTTATGATGATTAGATGAATATCAAAAAATCTAATGATTCTGTAAAAGTCGCGTCGTCTAATGGTTAGGACAGGGGGCTACGAACCTCCAGGTTGGAGTTCGAATCTCTACGTGACTACAAAAGAAAATAGTTGGGCTGTGAACGTACAGTCTGATATGGGTAAGTATGCAAATTGGAAAAGGCAGGCTGTCTGTAAAACAGTCCCAATCGGATTGTAGGTTCGAGTCCTACCTTGCCCACAACCTCAATTAACCCTTGCGGGAGTCAGCTAAACTGTGACCCGACAAACGGTAATTGAAAACGAATAATTATTAATTTTTTCATTTTTAATTATTCTTTAAATGCTCTTGTAGGCAATTGGCAGACCACCTCGGCTTAAACCTGAGGATGCTGCCTGCAGGTTCGAACCCTACCAAGAGTACAAATAATAAGTCTTAAAACACCTCTGTAGGCAACTGGAAGACCACTCGGATTCAAACTCTGAGATGCTGTGGGTTCGACTCCCACTAGAGGTACGAAGATATGTGAATGTAGCTCAATGGTTCAGAGTACCGGGGTGCCATCTCGGAGATGTGGGTTCGACTCCCGTCATTCACTCTAAAATCAAGGAAAAGTCCTTGTATTGGAATAATTATGAATTCAATTATTCAGAATTATTCATTAAAAATGCTCCTGTAGGCAAATGGCAGACCATCTTGGCTTAGACCCAGGAATGCTGTGGGTTCAAGTCCCACCGGGAGTACAATTTAGATGGGATGGAAATTGATAATTATTGATCCCTTAAAAGGAGGATAGTCAGATATGGTTGGCTGAGACACACTGCTAACGTGTTCCTCGACATCGGGGTGAGGGTTCGAATCCCTTGTCCTCCGCATTGAAATTATATAAGAAAAAGTAGTAGCAAGTCATCGGGTTACTTCGGTTGCAGAGCGAAAGCTCAGGTTCGATTCCTTATACCTCCACCAATTGGAAACCAAACAAGGAGGTATGCATATATCAACTCAAGACAATTTTTCTCTACTTTTTTACTGGGAAGTAAAGCAGCTGCATTGGAGCGGCGACTAGTCTTGAAAACTAGGTTTCGGAGTAAATCCGGATGGGGTTCGGATCCTCTGCTTTCCGCCAATCAAGATAAAAGCATCTTGAAAAATTGAAATATGAGTCTAGCATCTATTTGTCTAGCCTCTAAAAAGTAAGTGGTAGCAAACAAAAGGGTTACTTCGTTTGATTTTGATTCAAAAGGTTGCGGGTTCGAGTCCCGTCAGGGCCACAAAAAATAACAAAATGGCCCTGTAGCTCAATTGGTTAGAGATACAATACCCTATGTAACTTTCTCCACTTTTTTAATAATGATTGATTTCTAAAAAATAGAATTCTAATCATTCAATTATGGTGAATCTAGTTCAACGGCAGAATGGCTCCCTGTGGAGGAGAGGATCAGGGTTCGAATCCCGGTTTCACCCAAATGCGAGTATAGTTCAATGGCAGAATTCCTGACTTCCAATCAGGAGATACCAGTTCGAATCTGGTTATTCGCTCAAATAGCCATGTAAGGATTATAAATGAAAATCATATTATTCATATTATAATTTTTAGTGGTGAATTAATAGACGTTATTTCAAATAGTTTTTTATGGAAGGGAAATAACGCAGTAAATTTTTCAAAAGATCAATTTGACTATAATCAATTATTCGTAATAAAGTCTAATAAAGTGGGGTCGCCAAGATAGGACTAAGGCAGCTGCGTTACAAGCAGCAGATCGTGGGTTCGAATCCCTCCCTCACTACAATACGGGTTTGTAGCTCAATGGTGGAGCCGCCGGCTGTTAACCGGAAGGATGTAGGTTCGAGTCCTACCTTGCCCGCAACAATGAATGAAGGGTTAAAACGAATGAATAATTTGTACAAACATTTTCAATTATTCATTCAAATGCCTTAGTAGCTCAACTGGCTAGAGCAGCTGATTTGTAATCAGCAGGTTGTGGGTTCGAATCCCGCCTTCGGCTCAATTATTTCTAAAAGTAGAAATATTAAAAAATAGATTTTCAGAGATCTAGAATAGTATAACATCTCGAAATCTAAATAACAATGCACGGTGGTGTAACGGCAACATCCGAGAGTCATGATCTCGAGGCTGAAGGTTCGAATCCTTCCTGTGCGTCTATTCAGTTAATAGTTGTCAATAAACAGCCAACAATTGCAATAGTGAAGTGTAAAAAGAACAGAAACTCCAATACTAAGTTTCCGTTTCTCGATTACTGATAACTGATAAAGCCTTGGTAGCTTAACTGGCAGAGCAGCTGACTCTTAATCAGCGGGGCGAAGGTTCGAATCCTTCTCAGGGCACTTTTAACTTTAGATATGAAAGAATTAGAAGCTAAGGAAAGTCTGGCATCTAATCATCTAAAGTCTAGAAATATAGATTGTGCGGTGGTGTAAAAGGTGAACACATCGGTCTCATAAGCCGGGATTAAGAGTTCGAATCTCTTCCACACAACATAGTTCTTTGATAAAAGGAAAAGAAAGCAATGCAAGAATCTAACTTCCGTGTTAGAAGAGAGCAGACGCTTTCACAAAGGCAGCTTACTGTCTTGGATTCAATCCGAAAATAAGCGGGGTAACCCGTATAAATTCGATATCTGAAATAACAGAATCGGGGACTTTATTCGCAAGGATGGAGTTTGAGTAAGCAAGCAACGAACGTGTTGCGTCCATTCTTCTAGGGGCGACCGCTGAGGAAGAAGGAACAACATACCTTATGTAGGATAGTAAGGTTGAGATGGAGACATCAATAGGGAAAGTTGTAGGGTATAAGAGATAAGGCAGTTGTCCATTGCTTTATAAGCTGTATCCAGTAATAGGGGTATCCGCTTGGTAACGAGTCGATATGCTGAAATGCTGTGAATCGGGAGGTTCGCAGGAAGGAGTTGGGTATTTTGTAGGCTAAAATCTACGGAGCCCTTCCCAGAACACTTCTTCCAAATGTCCAAAAGTTCGTTTCGACCAGAAATCGAAATTTAATCATGTCAGGATTAAAACTGAACGAGCGAAAGTTCTGGGCGTCATGGTGTAGTAGGTGCCTAAACCCATTGAAACATATGGGCTCCTAATATCCGCAAGATATTTGGAGGTGGTGTACATTCGCTCAGGCCGGCTTTGGGGCAACCCAGGGAACGCCTGTTAATGATGGGGGATCAACCTCACTTTGCTGTAAAGCGTGGACGAAAGAGCCACTATACAGGTCACGTCTAAGATGCCGATCAGCCATGATGAACCTAACACATAAGGCACTGGATATGTACCCTATTCTGGCGACGGAAGAAGGTGGATAATGTAGGAACACTTAGGAAGTTGCAAGCCTGAGTCATAATCTACAGAAAGCATATCCAAAAACGGCTTTAATCTCAAGCCTTTTTTTCTTTTTAAAATGCAAATAGGGAAGTAGCTCAATTGGAAGAGTTGCGGTCTCCAAAACCGAAGGTTGCAGGTTCGAGCCCTGTCTTCCCTGCTATAGGTATGCTGATACCTCACAAATAAACACAATATTGCGGTGTGGCCAAGTTGGTTCTAAGGCATCCGTCTGATACACGGAAGATCACTGGTTCGAGTCCAGTCATCGCAACAAAAGAAAGAGTGTTTGAGAAATGGATAAGCCTTTATCATTCACTTTTAAAAAATGGCAATATAGCTCACCAGGAGAGAGCGTTGGTCTGAAAAACCAGAGGGCAGGGTTCGATTCCCGTGTTGCCACAATACAGTGAACAGTTATCAGTTTGCAGTCACTAAATAGAACGGATAACTGTTCATTGCTAACTGTTCACTGAATCGGTGTGTAGCTCAGCTGGCAGGTAGCATCCGACTTTTAATCGGAGGGTCGTAGGTTCGAGTCCTACCACATCGACTGTTGAATAAAGAATCAAACCATCAATAATGATATAGCGAACATGATTCATTCAATAATTCTTCATTAAAACACAGCTTAGTCGTCTAAAGGCAAGGATGCTGGATTTTGGCTCCGGCGGTATAGGTTCGAGTCCTATCTAAGCTGCTTATTAATTAAAATCGCTCCTGTAGAGTAATCGGTTTAACTCGTCGCTCTTTCACAGCGGAGATTGCGGGTTCGAGCCCCGTCAGGAGTACAATATTTTTGCTGCTGTCGTCTAATTGGTTAGGACAACGGACGTTCTTTCCGGAGATATAGGTTCGAATCCTATCGGCAGTACTAGATAATCAGTACGCAATTTAGAAATTGTAGTATTGATATTAGTTTACTGATAACTGAACCTGTTGCTGTCGTCTAACGGCTTAGGACATTTGGGCTTTCAACCTGAAGATGCGAGTTCGAATCTCGTCGGCAATGCTAAATTAATTATTATCATGATTGTTTAAGATATATAAAAAGATACTGTGGTGATGTAAGTGTTACTTCGTGTTCCAAACGAAACTATATTAGGGTTATAGACAACACACTTCCTGATTTTCCCAGTATTTTTTAAGAATTAATAGTGGCAAGAAAAGAGTTACTTCGATACCTCACTAGGGTACTCACTGAACAGTAAATTCAGACCATCAACACTCTCTTCAATTTTCCCTATTAAAAAACATCAAAAAGATATTAGTGTCGAGCTAAGTGTGGTTCTTCGATTCGCGTAACTATAACGGTCCTAAGGTACTGGAATTCGGGCGACCGAAAACTGGGAGTT
>JAHDDR010000001.1:0-73171 GCA_020629255.1 Saprospiraceae bacterium
GTGCGGTATCTACAGAACGTATCTTTTACCGTACGCGACATTACATGATGTATGCCCGGTTTTCCATTCGCCGATGGAGGTCCTTCATAGAAAACGAAAGGTTTACTTTTGGGTCTTTCTTCTACTGATTTTTCAAAGACTTTGTTTTTCTTCCAAAATGCCAACAATTCCTTATCTGTTTGGACTAAGTCCATTTTTTTATACGTTTTGTATGCCAACCATCTTCTTTTTCGAGTTGTCGATGGTTTGCTTGTTTTTTTAGGAACAACCGGTTTTTTAGTTTCGATTTTTTTAGCTGTTGCCAATATTTTTTTCTCTGTTGGTTTCATCGATTTGTTAGGGGAAGCTTTTGCCTTTCTTGTTTTTGGTGTTGTGGTTTTCCTAGAAGTTGTTTTGGACTTCCTAGGAGCCTTCATTCCATCTTTTAATTCTTTGATGCGGTCATTAAGAAATGCTTCCATGAAAGCCAATGCCCTCGGTTCTACATCAGACATTTCTGTTAATGCATCTTGTTGGTTTTGATACTCAACTATCAAACTACCTACTTCGTATTCTGTTAGATTATTGTTTGCCATTTTAGACTTTATTTTTGACGGTGCAAATGTATTAAATTTTGAATTGATTCATTAGGGGAAATAAAAAAAGCCTCTACGGAATTTATCCGTAGAGGCTTTTGTATGATGTATATAACATTACGCTCTGCGGATGGTCAGCATCGGCAAATAATAATGTTGATAATTATGTTTGAATAATAATTCATTCCATTTTGATTTTGAATGATAATGCAAATATATTCGAAATAGTTCCATAAATCAAGTTCTATCTCAAGATCATCATTTTACCAAAGTCTCTTTTAAAGAATTGATTGGTTCCTGTATCGTATTTTTTATAGTCCTCTCCATCTGTTTTTACCAAGACACGATATAGATAAACTCCATTTGCTAATTTATCTCCATATTCATCGGTGCCATCCCATTTGTAATCAGAAATATTATTCCCGATACGCAAGGCGCCCAATTCGTCCATTGTAATTTCTCTTACCACTTTACCCGAAACGGTCATGATTTGGATCTTCATGTATTCGGGCAGTTCACGTCCCGTTAATGTAAATACGAATTGGGTGGAGGTAGAAAATGGATTCGGGTAGTTCAAGACATTGGAAACCATTTCTTCATTAATGATTTCAAATTGGACTCTATAGGATAAATCACCAGAATTATTTCCGGATGCATCTTTACCCCTTACTTCCAATTCATAGATACCATCAACCAATAATTCGGGCCTGAATTCCATCCTGGCTTTATTTTCTGTTGCCACGCTTCCTTGTTCGGCCGGATAAAAAATCAAGGTTGTTCCATCAATGAAATATTCGGAAACATTTTCGTTCGGGTCGGTAAGAAAGACCCGAAGAAGACTCGTATCGGTTAATGCCAAATATGGGTTTTCATCCCACAATGATATTAAGATTTCCGGTTGGGATGAAACGATATCTCCGTCCATAATCCGACGGCCGTCGAAGGTAACATCCAACAACGGATTTCTTTTATCCCCTTCAACAAAAAACTCCTTAATTCCAATATTATTATAATGATATAATTCCGGCTGATCGTTATTCGGATTAGCTTCAATAATAATTCGGTTGAGCCCGAATAAATTCCGAGTATCGTAATTGAGTTCCGCTATCAGCATTTCATCTTTCAATAAGGGTTTCATTCTATCAGAAACCAATACTTCATTGTTATCTGCCCCAACGATGGTGTAATGCATCAACATGCTATCCATATCCACACCCCCTACATTTTCGACACCGATAGTTAACTGCAGTGTTTCCCCTTGTTGTAAGGTGTCATTATGGAAAGTGAATTCTTTATTGGGCACTAGTGCCGCTTCAGGCATTGGTGTATATAGTACCCTCCAATAATCCAGCTGGGGCGATGTTCTATTTAAGCTATCCGTAGAATTATATATCAATTTGATTTTGGGATACAAATTAGCATCTATGGAGGACAAGGATTGGTTGAAAATAGTTACACTATCCATGACCAATGTTTCATTTCCATTTACATCAATTCCTATAATATCTACATTCACGTTTTCTGTCATCGGGTCATATTCGGATACATCCCACAATAAGGTTTCCCATGATGAGGCGGGTCCTATTTCTGTAGAAATCATTGAACCATTGGTTGAGATTCCTACAAAATTTGATGTCGCAGTAATTAAGGAATCAATAGCATCTGCATGGACTTCGGTTACGGGAAAATCAGAATCTCCTTTTCTGTACATGAGTATATAAGGAGTCTGCTTGGTTTCCAAATCCCAAATTTTAGAGGCTCCTTGTTGAGAAAGATATTGGAAGAGGTTCATTCCAAAGGCATTGGTCGAATCTGCAGCCCATTCGTTGGCATGATAATTATTTGTAGTTTTCTGATTCGTCCAAAAAATAACATAGTCGCCATCTGGAACTTTATTTTCTAGGAAGTCTATCATCTCTTCCCTTTGTTGGGGATCATCCGCTCTTTTCATGGAAATATATTGTACTCCACCAAAGCAATGAATGGGTGGATCTCCGGGATTGTCTTCTCTAATTCTCAAATCATCTCCCCGATATGAGAATGCCCACAATCGTTTATCATTATTACCGTCCCCTGGACAAGGGTAATAAGCAAACTCAATGAAACCGCCCCTGAATACATTCGTTTCTTCCCAATTTACGCCCCCTGTACCAAAGGCTCCATTGTTAACTAAAAACTCTATTTCAAAATTCCCATAAATCTGTTCTCTTGAGGCGTCTTCAATTTCGAAGTTTGAATAGTCATCTTTTATATATTGGAAGTAATGGCTTTGGTTCCACCCTTCCGGGCTTCCATCCAAGTATATGAATGAAGAATTATGCCAATTGAAACCGCTCCCTGCAATAACAGTGCTATCGATACTCACCCTCCAGTAATATACTGTGCTATCCAACATAATGATATTCGGTTGCCATTCCAAAAGCCCCCCGGAACCATTAATGATATTGGATTCTTTTATAGGGCTATCAAATAATTCGGTGGTATCTATTTCGAAATAATAGTCCAGCGTTTCAGAAAACGTATTTGCTGTTGACGCTTTTAGTATAGGTGTGTTTGTTGATACGATACTGAATTCTGTGGGGTAGACCGGAAAAATGTCATTGGCCACTACAAAGTAAGAAATCTGCCCTCTATTATTCGTTTCGGCCGCCATTGGAGCTTCCGCTATTTCATTTCCATCATCTAAAATGACATGGATATAATTAGTTCCCAAAGAATTTTCTCTAGGGATAGGGAGTCTGAATACATAGGTGCTTTCAAAATATGGCGATTCGACCCTATGGGTTCCCATATCTATCATTGTACCGTTAGGCAACTCATTTTCCAAACGGATGTCCATAGAATCCGGAACATGGCGACCCAAATTTGTAATTACCAAGTTTAAATCGAAACTATCTTCTTGAATATTTACGATTGATGGTTCAATTGAACTTGAGTTTTCATTTACAATATAATCCGGACCTTCTTGCGGATATAATTTAACCGCGGGATCTCCATGCAAGACCAAAGCATTTCTAAGGAGCTCTGCCGTATAGGAATTATTCTGACTATAATCCGAAATTGTTTCTTGGATAATTTCACCTAGCGTTGCTCCATATTTATCGTTTCCTAGATTATCGTAGAATTCCTCAGCATATTGGCTTAGGTTGGTTAAGGATGTAATCCATGTAGCACCAAAGAACCCAATACAGCCTTTATCTTCGATAAATACAAAATCTTCGCTTAGGGTTGATTCCACTTCGAAAATTCGGTTGGTATTACAGCCAATCGCATAAAACAAGGGATATTTTCCTTTATTTTGATATTCTGCCGGGTCTCCCAAATCAAAATCAAGGGTGCTTGGGGCAGAGTGTCCGAAAAATGAAAGCATTCCCGCTCCATCATTGATTAAAGGAACTACTTGATCCGGATCTACTTCGCAAATGACATCTGTACAATCTTTGAAGAAGGAAATTACATCTGCCGCCATATCACTGGCTTCCAAATCATCTTTTAGGCTATTGAGTCGGTCTTTTATAATGTTTTGGATTGTTTCATCTCCTCCTCCAAAATGGAGTACCCTTTTCATCCAAGCCTTTTCTTCATAGGTTTGTCCGCTGGTAAGTTGTACTTCTTCGTATTCTTTAACTTTATCCAAATATAATCTGAGTTGGTTGGTGTTTTTTATTGCCAAACGACCCACCCCCATAGATTCGATGGGAGAGTCCAATGGTGTAACAAATAGGTGATCTGATGTGGGAAAACCGTAGGAGGGTACAAATGAGAATTCTTGCCAATTCGAAGCATCCTGTCGCATTTTATCATAAACCACCCCTTTTCCAATCAGATAGAGGAGTTTGGGCGACCAACTTAACTCGGCTCTCTTCAGAAAGTTTTTTATTCCCATTTCGTGCCTTTCAACACCATAAGAAAATTGATCATACAATTGGGTAACATCTACCACCAAGGGAGAATAGTCTCCTCCTTGGGAAGATGCCCTATAATCTGCATACTCTTGGATATAATTGTTACCATTTCCATCATCATAAAAAGTAGGGTGGGTCACCATGATATAATCATAAGCTCCATTGGCAAAATCATATTGAATGAAATCTCTTTTGGTAACAGAATTTGCTGTTTTAATTCCATTATTGCTGAATATCACTATTTCTATTTCTCCTGCGGAGGTATTCGGCAAATGAACCTTAATGGTAGAGCCATCTACGGTTGCTTGTAACCTGGTATTATGGGTCAAATCCAAAACAAAAGGTGCACCTGAATTTGTATTGAAATCATTGATTTCCATATATCGGCTACCATTTGTCGAACTTGGTAAGGTAAATTTGACATAATCGCCCCCTCCAAAGGAGAACATTTTGGGATATGTCAAGGTCGTAAATGCCAAAGCGTACTTATCGTTCTCTGATACCATTCCTTCTATGTGAAGTGTATTCGAACCGGCATTAATTGATGCTGTTGGGATATCCACATTATAGTCTTTGATACTATAATTTGAGAAGTCTTCCGAATGAATATTGTTCCCATTCCAATTTGCTATGAAATTATGGGTGCCTGGTCCCGAATACATACGTATATTCAGCTTGGCTGCCCCACCAACAGAGGAAACATCTGAAGGAGAAAACGTAATATCGTGTATGTTATTAAAGTTGGTTCCAAAGCCTTCTCCTTCATCATATTTGCATTTCCAAGAAGATGAGCCATAATCTCTTCCTTTAATACTTTTGTTAGAAAAAATATTTTCGTCCTTATATAAACAGTAGGATTCTGCTGTTGGCGGATTGGTTATGTTATTCGATACGGATTGGATGGCAGCTCCTGTATTTCCATTCCATGTCAAAAAATAAATAGATTCATCTGTAAACAAGCTATATTCCGGATTCAATGGATCGTTCTCATTAAGGAATAGATGTTTGTCTATTTCTCCTCTATTTCTTTTTCCGAAAAATTCAATGAAATCATTGTTTCCAAACGTTCCATTTGTACTAATGTAAATAGGAACTTCCATTCCATTATGGTACAACTTGAATTCACTTCCTTGAGGAATGTTTGCTCCATTGAACACACCTGCATTTTGCAATTCTTGATATGAAACACGATATACTCCATCTTCATCCAAAGCGATTTTATAGTAGGATTGCCCATAATCAATCCATTCATCGCCATATAAAGTCTGGCCTCCGATTTCCATTTGCGCCGAAAGAAAATTAGCAGAAATAAGCACCATTAATGCAGATAGAAAAATATTTGTTGGATTCATATTATAAAAAATTAAGTTTTCCGAATTCATCCTATGGTTTTGAACGACACTACATGAATATTCGTTGCACAAAAAAACTACTTTAAGGATTGTATTATCTTTGTTTTTGAGGACTTTAAATAGATTTGTCGGTTAATTTCTATTTTGAGCTCCTTATGGTTTCGGTATTAAAAAGTAAATTACCAAAATCATTCCATTTATTACATTTTTATATAATATTTTATCATTCATATTGTCATCTATTTAACAACGAGGACAATTTAATGAGCATCTGCTCTTTTTATGCCACAACATCAGGAAAAAATCGAATATATTATCGAAGCACCTAAGCGACTGGAATTGGGGGTATCTGAAATGTGGCGTTACCGTGAATTATTCTATTTTTTCACCTGGCGGGATATCAAAGTAAAATACAAACAAACTTTATTGGGTTTTTTGTGGGCGATACTCCAACCTTTGTTCATGATGGGGATTTTTGTCGTTTTCTTTTCCCAATTACTCAAAGTACCCACCGACGGAATGCCCCCCACCATATTCTATTTCAGTGGTCTTTTATTATGGAATTTGTTTAGCAATGGTTTGTCGAGTGCCTCCAATAGCCTTGTGGAACATGCCCATATCATCAAGAAAGTTTATTTCCCCCGATTGGTCATTCCTATATCATCCGTCTTGACCGCCCTTTTTGATTTTTCTATGGGTTTCCTCGTTTTCGTCGGATTTATTATTTATTATCTTTTTGATTCTTTTTCTTTTTCTCCTTTTGGGGTTCTCGGATTCTATCTTTTAGCCTTAGTCCTTACCTTGCTTACCACCTTTGGCACGGGTACATTATTGGCATCTTGGAATGTGAAATATCGCGATTTCAGATATGTCATTCCTTTTTTAATCCAATTCCTGATGTTTGTCAGTCCGGTGATTTATCCTATTTCGATTTTAAAGGAATGGGAATGGGCCAGCTATCTTTTAGCCATCAACCCAATGACCGGAGCCCTGAACTTGGCTCGAGCCGGATTTATGAATGTCCCTCCCAACTGGACCCTTGTGGGGATCAGTTTCTTTTCTTCCATTCTTATATTTTTTGTAGGAATTTATGTTTTTAGAAAAACAGAATCTTACTTTGCAGACATTGCTTAATTTGTTTATGGAAAAAAATTCGAACATCATACACAAGACGAAGGGAATCGTAAAAAATATATTTTTTATTACCCTGCCTACACTTTTTATCCTGTTTGTTATTTTAGAAATAATTTTCCGAATTCTTCCGGTTTCCGATTATCCCAAATTCGATTTTAATGCAAAATATGCTCTTCGGACTTTTGACATGAATTGGAAAACTTCGGGGCAGCATTCGATTGGAAATAAATGCAGGCATTTGAGTTTTTGGTCATTGAACAATGAAGGTTGGAACAGCGATATTGATTATTCAAAAACGAAAAAGAAAAAAAGGATTGCCATTATTGGCGATTCTTATGTGGAAGCCATGCAGGTAGATACTGGTTTTGCTTTTCCACAAATATTGCGTAAAGCTTTTAAAGATTCTGTGGATGTTTATAGTTTCGGAATAGGTGGAGCGCCCTTGTATCATTATTATCACATGGCACGATATGTTGATGAGCATTTTAATCCTGATATTTTTGTTTTCAATATCATTCATAATGATTTTGATCAAAGCTTAGCGGCACATGTCAATTACAATCGGGAATTTTGGACTTTGGAAGAAAAAACCACCAAAGACAGTATTTATTTTGTTCCTCTTCGCCCTATTTTTGATCGAAGTAAGGATGGAATAAAATCTTTGGTAAAAAGAAGTGCTTTATTCCGTTATTTAAATTACAATGTAAATATCCGTGCCGTCATGGCTTATCAGAAATTTAAAAAAGAAACTGAAGGCTCTGACAACTCGCCTTATTTCGAGAACAATACCAATATGAGCCTTTTAATAGAGGATGCTAAAAAAATAAATGACTTGATGAATTATGTTTTTGATGACATGAATAAATCATTTTCAGATAAAAATATAATTTTTATAATGGATGGCCCCCGACAATTTATTTATGAAAATCGTTATCTTGAAAGCAAAGTGCCTGAAATAAATTCTATGATGGAAAAAGCTTGCCAAAAGAACAATATTTATTTTTTAGATTTGGGTCCTTTATTTTTCGACGATTATTCTCAAAATAAAATCCGTTTCGAATTTGAAGAAGATTACCATTGGAATAAATATGGCCATGATTTTGTTGCCCACTCTTTACAACAATTTTTATTAGATAAAAAAATCTTACATTAATTCGTGCCAATTATTGAAGTCAGAAATATTTCAAAACGATATAAAATCGGATTACAAAAAAACTACCTGAGTTTAAGGGAGACTCTTAGTCAGATAGGTAAAAGTTTTTTTAAAAAATCGGAAGAAGATTTCTGGGCATTACAAGATGTAAGATTTAGTGTAGAACCCGGAGAATGCTTGGGAATTGTGGGTCATAATGGTGCTGGAAAATCCACTTTATTAAAAATATTATCCCGCATTACCCCTCCGACTTCAGGTACAATAAAAATGAGAGGGCGAGTAGCCAGCCTATTGGAAGTCGGCACAGGTTTTCATCCCGAATTAACGGGAAGGGAAAATATTTTTCTCAACGGTTCTATTTTAGGTATGACCCGACAAGAAATAAAATCCACTTTCGATGAAATAGTGGATTTTAGTGGTGTGGAAAAATTTATTGATACTCCGTTAAAACATTATTCGAGTGGTATGCAATTGCGTTTGGCTTTTTCTGTTGCCGCACATTTAAATCCTGAAATATTATTAATTGATGAAGTCCTTGCTGTTGGTGATGCAACCTTTCAAAAAAAATGCCTAGGCAAGATGGATGAAGTGAGCAAAAGCGGGCGGACTATTATTTTTGTGAGCCATGACTTGGGAGCTGTTCGTAATTTGTGTCACAGGGGTTTGATTTTGGAAAACGGCAAAATTTTACAAGAAGGGAACATTCATGAAATATTGCATTCGTACTCTACCCATTCTGCTATTCCTACAGAAAAATATTATGTAAAAAACAAAGGTCTTTTTCTACAATCATTAAAAATGATCCAAGGAAAAAAAGCAGAAGAAAATTTAATTTTCAACTTGAATTTAAAAGTAGATAATAAAAACATTTTACAAAAGAATAATTTATTTATCGACATTGGAATCATCAATCCCACCGGACAATTTTCTTTGCATTTACGCACCCGGGATATTTTTCCTAATGGTCTTCCTTTTGAAGAACAAAAAGGGGAACTGCCGGTTCAGTTTGAAATTGAACATCCTAATTTACTTCCCAACGTATACACTTTTATCATTTATATTTATTCCAAATCGGAAGATGTTCTTTTATGGGTAGAAAATTATTCTCCTTTCAGAATTGATAGCCCAAGAAGCATTGACTATTCTGATCCTTTGCGTTCCCTCACTCTTCCTTCATTCAAAATTATTTCAATATGATTCGAAATAATTTAGCACGAGTGTACAGCCATTTAATGAGCCTTTTTTTCAAAGACCCTTGGAAAAAAGAAGCCATTTTAAAAAGCCGGTACCCTGAAATCCATCACAAGTGGTGGAGCAAAAACATATTTTTTAAAAAATTTAATCTGCAACTGAATAAAGGAGAACATTATTCTTTAATATCGGGTTACGAATATGCTTTAGCTCTACACGAACAATTAAATGGTCAATTCTCTCTTCGTAATGAAAATTTATATTTAACATTAAAGGGTATTAAAGTTCAAATTAAAAGAGGTGTCGAATTGTATATTCTTCACGAAATATTCATTTTGCAAGATTATCATTTTTCCAGCTTACACGATTATATTGTCATAGATATTGGAATGAATGTGGGTTTTGCATCTTTGTTTTTTGCACAACAAAATCACATACAAAAAATATATGCGTATGAGCCTATTGATAAAATATATCAAGAAGCCATTTCAAATTTTGAATTAAATCCGAAATTAAAAGAAAAAATAATCGCTCATCAAGTCGGTTTAGGAAAAAACAATGAGACCGTAGAATTATTTTTCAATGACACCCACATAGGAAACACAACGAAAAACAAAGAAAATGCTAAGGGCGAAAATATAAATGCAATCCAGGTGGAAATTAGAAATGCTCAAGAAATCATACTTGAAATTTCCAAACGACATGATAAAGAAAATATTTTTATAAAAATAGATTGCGAAGGAATGGAATTTGATATCTTCGAATCTTTTCAAGAACCCATCCCTAAAAATGTAACATCATTTATTTTAGAATGGCACTTCAAAAAACCTATTTCTATTATTCGTGTTTTAGAAAAAAACAATTTCATTTGCATCAACCATCCTAAGAACGAAACCTTGGGAATGCTTTATGCTTTTAGGGAACCATTTAGTCAGTAGAATAAAAACATGTTTAGAAAACTCCTCATCGGTTTATCTGTCGTTTCCAGAATTTTTATTTGGAACGAATGGTGGCGTGCAGCTATGCGACTCAGTTGTAACCCAGGAAATAAACTCATAAAAACCCAACATGGTTGCGCGGTTTCTTTTAATGAGGGAAATTTAATTATTGATCGCAGATACCCCGTTCATTTTTTATGGGCGTCGGAATATCTTATTCCGTTACAAAAATCTTACGGTCTTGAAATCAGTACAAAAAATAATGAATATCATATTCAAATAGATGGCGTTCGTTTTAAAATCACAGGGCATTTTGATATTTATGTCATTTATGAAGTGTATGAATTATTAATGTACAATTTCACGATTCCTTCTAAGAAAAAAAACATTATTATTGATATCGGAATGAATGTCGGAACAGCAAGTTTATATTTTGCGAGCCTTGAACAGAACCATCATATTTACTCTTACGAACCTATTTTAGACATTCACAATAGGGCTCTGGAAAATTTTGATTTAAACCCTCAATTAAAAAATAAAATAAAACCGTATTCTTGGGGCTTAGGAAAAAAAGATGGAAGCATGAATTTTCAATTTCACGCAGAGCATCATGGCAACACGGCTCGCGAAGGATTCCATATGGAAAAAGGAGTCGAAAATATTATTTCATCCAAAATTAAAAATGCAGAAACGATTATTCATGAAATTTCGGAAAGGCATTCCGAAATGAATATTATTGTAAAAATAGATTGCGAAGGAATGGAGTTCGACATTTTTGAATCTTTTATTTCTCCTCTTCCAAAAAACATAAAATTATTCATGATGGAATGGCATTTTAAAAACCCTTCTCCAATTATTTCTACATTAGAAAAAAATGGTTTTTCAACTATTAGAAGCGGTACGGAAATCGGCATGTTATATGCTTTAAAATAATTGTATCATGAGTAAAAAACCGCCATTTTTTTCAGTTGTTATTCCTGCATATAACCGTGCGGATTTTTTACTTATTGCCACATTAAGTTTACAGCAACAATCTTTCCCCGACTGGGAGGTCATCATTATTGATGATGGCTCTACGGATCACACCTCTAAAGTTTGTCAACGGCTCCTGGAAAAAGATGGCCGGATAAAATATCATTATCAAAAAAATCAAGAAAGAAGTGCGGCAAGGAATAAAGGCATTCATTTATCACAAGGAGAATATATTTGTTTTTTAGATAGCGATGATTATTATTTACCTCAACATTTAGAAATTTTTCATACAAAAATAATAGAACAAAAAAGACCCAAAGCGTTTCTTTATTCTAAAGCCGTGGCTTACATTCGAAAAGAATATCACAAGGGAAAAACATTGATGTCGGGTAAAACGCCCATCCGAATTGCCTTGGAAGATTTCCTTTATCCGACTTCGGCTTGCTTCCATAAAAACATTTTAAAAAAAATAAAATTCCCCGAGGCCTACAACATGTGGGAAGACACTCATCTTTTTATTCGTGTATTATTGGAATATGATTTTATCCCCATCGAAGCATTCACAACAGTTCGAGTAGAACACGAAGACATGAGTACACACGATCGGTTTCTTTCTTTTGAAAATATGACCACACTTTTTGAATGCGTCCATGATCTTACTCAAAATTATTTGGCAGGGAAGCCTAAAATAAAAAAGGCGGTACAAAAATTTCAATACATTATGTTTTGTGATTTTTCTGTTGCATCTTTACTAAGTTTCCAGCCGCAAAAAATGTTCAAGACCATTGGTTTTCTTCGTCAGAAAAAAATATTATCAGAAATTATTTTTTATTTTTTCAAGAAACCGCACATTCCTTTTAAAATATTATTACGGGAAATATTAGCAAAAACAAACATCTATAAGAATACAGGCTTAGGGAGTGTAAGTGATGAAGAGAAATCCTTGTATGATTTTCCTAAGAAATTATAAACAAAAATAATATTTTAAATGATGTTCCTGGGAATTAATTTCATTCATTTATTCCTTTTATAAATTTTGAAGTTTCCATTTCCTCATCCAATTGATATGTTATTATGTATACTCCTTTGGGGAGCCCACTTACATCTAATACAACACGGCTATTTGTTTTTTCTATTACTCGAAGGTTCATTTTTTTTCCTATACTATCATAAATATTGCATTGTCCGATCTTTTTTACAAAATTGATATTCAATCTATCTTTAACGATTGTGGGATATATTTCTATACTAGTATTT
The DNA here is from genome assembly GCA_020629255.1 of Saprospiraceae bacterium. Classification (GTDB taxonomy): domain Bacteria; phylum Bacteroidota; class Bacteroidia; order Chitinophagales; family Saprospiraceae; genus JAHDCE01. The sequence goes on from JAHDDR010000001.1 coordinate 12,478, forward strand.
CCTCCAGCATAAAGAACTTCGATTATTTTTGAATACACAAAAGAAGCATCTTTATCCATTTGTTTTAATCGATAATAATTATTTCCCGGAGAAGGATCCCTATCCACAAATTGATATGAGTGCAACGAAACACTATTTCCTTCAGAATTTATTTTCCCAATCCGAAAAAAATCATTTCCTGATGTCTTCCTTTCTACTTCAAAATAATCAAAATTAATTTCTGATGCCGTACCCCAATTTAATTCAACACTATTATTTATGGCTCTTCCTTGAAAATAATTGAGTTCAGTGGGCAAATTGACATTAGCCATATGGGAATAAGCAAAATAAGTAAAACCTTCTACATTTATATTATTGATCCAACTTATTGAGTTAGCCATCCAATCATTGATAAAAATGTTTTCAGCAGAAAGCATGGAATTGTTTTCCAACCAATTTTGCATAAATATAGGTTCTGATGAAAAGATGATGGAAACATTTAATCCCGGCGTACCGTTTGCAAAATCAATCATTCTTGTTTCAGCATAATTAAATGACGTTACTGGATCGGTTACATATGCATGCAGACGTAAACGATCTAAATTTCCACTTATGGTACTCGCCTGAACCGCAGTTGGCCAGCCCACATAAGCTTCAGTAGAAATAGCATGTGTATTATTTGTTGCTAGCGCATTCATGATTTGAAGAACATTTATAAAAAATTGAAAGGCTCCATTTTCATCACAGGTATATCCACCTGGCGTTAAGTACGTCGTGCAATAGTATCCTCCTGGATCTGTAGCAGAAGAAATCCAATATTCGAATTCTAAATTATAAATGTCAAATTTTTCTGAAGCAAGACTCCTTGTATTATTATAAACATCAATAACATTGGTAAAAAAATCATCATTTTCTGCTGTTGCTCCTACCTTTAATATTCCATAATTATTTTTTGCTTTTTTAATGAAATCCGCTAATACTATATTCGTTACTGAATTTGTTAAATCATAATTGCTATGCACTACATGAAGTCCATACAACAACAATGTCTCTATTTCATTTAGTTGAGCATATGACAATAAGTCATTTTCTGCCGTCGTGTTTCCAACAATGTTTTCAAAGTCGTCTACATACAATGCTCTTTCTGCTTTTAGGTTTAGCATCCAAAACAAAAATAATATAACGAATATACTTCTTACTCCCATAAATCCTAAATTAAATAATTTGACATTTTTCACCTTGGCTTTACTGCTTCAACAACCAAGGTTTCTAATTCATTGAATTTTTCTGGAATGACTTCCCCATGTTTTTCGATTTTCCTTAATTCTTTATATTTACTTTTATGAATTTCATGTTTTTCGATTCCAACAAAACCCTCCTTTTCTAACAACATTTTTAAACTCTGAAAATCATGGATGATTTGGTGCCCCCAATCTTTGAAAAAATTATTGATGACAAACAATGGTTTATACTGATTGGGGTTCAATTTCCTTGCCACATCCTTCGAAAAATTTTCAGTCGCCCATTTCACATATTCCTGGTGTATTGGTTTTTCCGATTCATTATACAAGCGGAATAAAAAAGAAAAATCTGGTGTTGCCAAACGAATCACCCCCTGAGACTTCAATATTCGATTACATTCTGACAACATATTTGTTGCTTCATTAAAAGTAAGGTGTTCGAAAATGTGTTCGGAAAAAATAAAATCAAATGAATTGTCTTTGAAAGGGAATTGAGAGCCCACATCCAAAAAAGCTACTTCAGAATGTTCTATTTCTATATCTGTATTGAGCCAGCCAGCCATGATATTTGTGCCACATCCTATCTGGAGTTTTTTGGTTCCTCCGTCCTTAAAATAGTTATTCAATATTTTTTTTGTGGACGAACGGTTTTTCCATCGAATCCAATTCTTTTTGTACCTTTTTACTTTTTTATGTATTGAAGAAAAATTCAATTAATATTAATTTCTTTAAACCAATTAATTCATTTAATTTGTCCTAGCACTTAAAATTACAAATATTTTGATGAAAGGAAAAAACAATCCGATAGTCTCTGTCATTATGCCAGTTTATAATGGTGAAAAATTCTTAGCTGAAGCGATAGAGAGTATCTTGGAACAAACTTTTTCCAATTTTGAATTTATTATTTTGAACGATGGTTCTAGTGACCTATCCGAAAAAATTATTCTGTCTTATCTTGAAAAAGATAAAAGGATAAAATATTTTCCAAGCACTAAAAACAAAGGGCTTATTTTTCAATTGAACAAAGGGATTAAAAATGCCAAAGGTAAATATGTTGCCAGAATGGATGCTGATGATATTTCTTTTCCCGATCGATTTGAAAAACAAGTTGGCTTCTTAAAATCGAACCCTAAAATTGCCTTGCTGGGTGGTCAATGCATCCGAATCAATACCGAAGGAAAAAAAATAGGTATTTCAAACCTTCCTTGTTCCGAGGATGAAATAAATGCTTGGAATATTTTTCTTTGCCCTTTTGTCCATCCAAGTATTTTTGTACGACTTGATATTATCCAAGAATACAAATATGATGAACAGGTAGCCGTTGAAGATTATTATTTATGGAGTCGGATTTTAGAAAAACACAAAGGAAGAAATTTAGAAGAACCTATTCTTTTTTATCGGGAACACCTAGACAATACATCCACAAAAAAAAATGAATGGTATCATAATACCATTCATTTTATTTATAGGAAAAATTTGGAAAACATTCAATTTAGCTTCACCTCTAAAGAACTAGATGTCCTTTCTAAAATTTCGGGGTATTACACGAAGGAAATTAATTCCAAAGAACTTAATGACCTTAAGATTTTATTAGATAGGATATTTAAGCATTGTATTCAAGAAAATATTTTTGCTAAAAAAACAATCCAATCTGTTATTGGAGAAGTATGGTTTGAGGTTTGTTATAAAAACATTTTTTTATATGGAAAGGGCTTATCTGTTTTTTATTCTTATTTAAAAATATTGATACATATCCCTGCCAAAAAACATTTAAAATTTTTAATTCGACGAATAGAAAGAATTTTCAAAAATCATCCCTCGAAAACACCCAAATAGCACTGATAGTATTCTTCTGCTATTTTTCCTAAAGCAAATCGTTTTACATTTTCATATCCTTCTTCTATAATTCCATTCCTATACTCCTCATCATTTATAATTTTCTCGATCCCTTGTCTTATTTCATTTTCATTTTCCGCTTGGACATAGCAAGCACCATCGCCTGCGACTTCGGGCATTGCCGAATTATTTGACAATACAATCGGCAGCCCTAAATATTGCGCTTCGACAATCGACAGCCCAAAACTCTCGTATAGGGAGGCCACCTCAACGATATCAATATCCTGATACAGGTTTAAAATTTCTTGATTCGACAACTTATTATATTCCTTGTATTTGGTATTATTTTTTTCAAGTTCTTTTTTTTGCTTATCCGAAATTCGCCCTAAAATAATTAATTCGCACGGAATATTTTTTAAAGCCCTTATTACTTTATCTAAGTTTTTTCTAGGATGATTTCCTTGATGTAATATTCTAGGGCATTCTTTATTGAATGCTTTATTTTTTCCTTTTTTAAAATAATATGGAATCGGATTATAAATTAACTTTACTTTTTTCTGTGGACAATTGATATAATCCACCAACTCTTTTTTTGTACCCTGGGACACTGTTGTCCAAATTTTACATTTTTTATTTGGTACAATAAAGTACATCCATTTAAACAACTTCCCTTTCACCCCTGACGCTTTCCCTCGAATTCCTTCTACATCATGAGCGGTAATGATCGTTTTATTTTTGGGTAAAAAAGCAGATACATAATGGGCATCGCCCGTTATATGAAATACATCTGCTTTTATAAATAAAACAAAAAACATATTACACAATTTACCTAAGTGCGTTTTACAGGTAAAGGGTAATTCTATTTTTTTTATTTCTAGATTCTTAGTCCTCCTAATTTCTCGCCTAACTCCCTCAAAAATATTTTCGATGCTAAAAAACCCTTCTCTTGGTTTCCTATGTAAGTGGATAACTTTCATTCTTGTATCGAAAACATTTTTTGAGCTTCTGTTTGCAATTGTCCTATTGTAATCTGCTTGGATTTATTTTTTGCTTTTTTCCTATTGACTCGATCAAATCCGTTAAATAATTGTGCTTCCTTTTCGTGGTAAGGATGCACTGTGAAAATTTTATTTTTCATCGTTTTATTTCTCGGACAAATATTTTTTGGATGAGCCACAACAAACACTACTAATGATGGTGTTGATGTTCCGTATGCCAAATGTGCCAAGCCAGAATCTACACCAAAAAAATAATTAGATTTGCTTATGCAATATGCTGCTTGCTGAATATTCGTTCCACCTGTAAAATCATAAATGTTATTTTTAGGCATTGTTAAATGCTTCTTTAATTCATTTGCATAATTTTTATTCCTTTCGCTACTATCTCCTAAAATCACAATATTTTGAATTTTTCCATCTTGAAACCAAGCATCTATTAATTTTGCGGCTTTCCCAAAATCCCATAGACTGTGATCAAATTGGGAGAACAACCCTACAGTTAATACCCGCCCTTCGATATTATCTATTTTGGAAAAGATTTCTTTTTTTATTTCAGGGTATTCGATTTCATTATTTTCAAATAATTCGTATGTTTTCTCATTTGGGAAAAATGCAGGAATAAAAGGCAAGGCCCTTTCTAAGTAATGCATATTTTGTCCATCGTATTTTTTTCGATTTGCCCCGATCAAATTAGACTGGGAAATGGTTTTAGAAAAATATCCTTCCCAATATGTATTTTTAAAAATAAGTGGAAAGTGTTTTAAATTAAGAAAAAGAGATAATAACAGCCCACCTTCTTTTTTAGATGACCCATCTTTTGGTTTTACTATTTTTACATTTTCTGGAAAAGAGATAAAATCAGGTAGTTCTGTAATGATATAAATTTCCTTATGAGGAATTAATTTTGCCAACCTGTTAACCACAGGGGAAAGCATGACAAAATCTCCAACCCCTACTGTTTTGTAAAAGGGAATAACAACATGCGAATATGATTTCAAAAATTGTTTGGAAACCATAGCATATATTTCTATCGCCCAGAAAAGAAATTGGGATATTATTTTTTTCAACATTAAATGCTGTTATGGATTTATGTGACGAGTATTCTTATAAAAAAGTATGCGAGGTGAATTCACACGCTCGCACATTATTTCCTCTTTCTTTTTTCATAAAGATTTATTCCTTTGCATACTTTTCAATTGTATTCAAATAAACAGGAAATATTTGTTTTTCTCTAAAACTTTTATTGATTTTTATCCGCCCTGCTTTTCCCATTTCTTTTTTCTGTTCGTTTCCCATTTGGATAAAATCACTTATTTTCAGGATCAGATCCTGGACATTATTTTTTTCAACTAAAAATCCATTTATTCCATCATCAACGACTTCCCTGCACCCCACATTATCTGTTGTAATAATCGGGCGTTCCATGGCTGCGGCTTCCATTAATATCCGAGACATTCCTTCTCTATAAAAAGATGGAAAAATCAAGCAATCACATCGTTCTAAATATGGACGGACATCAGTTGCTTCTCCTAAATATCTTATAACTCCCTCATTCTGCCATTTCACAATTTGGCTATAAGAGATTGCATTGGGATTATTCGGATCGATAAATCCTAATATTTGAAATTCTACATTTTTATATTTTTCCTTAATTTTTTTCGCTGCTTCAACAAACTGTCCCACACCTTTATCCCAAATTACCCGACCTGCAAAAAGAAATTTAATGTCATTCTCTTTTTTCACATAACCATTGGGTTTGTACCAGTCTGTATTTATACCTTCTCCCTTTATTAATCGCATTTTATTTTCTGTTGCGATTTTTTTAAAAAGGAAAACAGATTTGTCATCATTATTTAAGAACCAAACTTCTTTTGCTAGCCTCCCTGCTACTCGATATAGATTCAGTGTGAAAACCCCAGCTATTGAATTTTTAAAACTCAATAATCGCCCCAGACCTGTTGTTATAATTATCGACGGTGTTCTGGCAATGGCAGCAGCTATCGTTCCGTAAATATTCGGTTTAATGGTGTAATGAAAAATTAAATCGAATTTTTCTTTTCTATAAATCCGAATAAATTTAGCCAGTGTTTTTGCTTCTTCAATAACGTTGGTTCCATAACTACTAATCGGAATGTGCATAAACGATACTCCTTCCGAAACGATTTTCGCCGTAAAGGTATCCTTTGGTGCAATCACCACTACATCATGTCCCTGCTGTTTCAATTCCTTAATTATTCCTAACCGGAAATTAAACATGCTCCATGCCGTATTACCAACAAAGGCAATTTTGTATTTATTATTGTCGGGCATCAAAAATTAAAAATATTCGGGCCAATCCTTTTTATATGTTCCTACCAAGCCCTTCACTTCTTGTTCTAATTTTTTAGGATAAACCAAAAGAACATCACCCTCGTCTACTAAAATATAATCTTTTAACCCTTTAATAATGGTTAATTTATTTTCTTTGGTACGGATAAAACAATTCTCGGTATTTTCCATTACTACCCGACCTTGCACCACATTTTCATTTTCGTCTTTTTTGCGATACGAAAATAAAGAATTCCATGTCCCCAAATCCGACCAGCCAATATCTGAAGGGATGGTATAAATATTATCCGCTTTTTCCATGATGGCATAATCGACAGAAATTTTAGGTGTTGTCGGGTAAGCCTCATCTATGAATCCCTGTTCTTTGTCCGTATTATAAACGTTTATTCCTTTTTCTAGAATATCCAGAATTTCGGGTGCGTTATTTCTAAACGATTCTATGATTGTTTTGGAATGCCAAATAAAAATACCTCCATTCCATAAATAATCTCCACTGGCTAGAAATTCTTCTGCTTTCTCTATATTGGGTTTTTCGGTGAACCGTTTTACCTTGTGGATTTCTCCTTCTACATTTTCACCAAAATTAATATAGCCGTAGCCAGTATCCGGTCGGGTGGGTGTAATCCCTAAAGTTACTAAGGCTTTATTCGTTTTGGTAAATGCCAAAGCCTTTTGTAAGTTTTGAATAAATAGATCTTCTTTCAAAATAACATGATCCGACGGGGCTACAACAAAATTTGCGTTTTCATCTTTAGCATTTAGCCGTAATGCCGTATAAGCAACGCACGGCGCCGTGTTGTTCATAGAAGGTTCGCAAAGAATTTGGCTATCTTCTAATTCCGGAAGATGTTCCTTTACTAATTTTTTATATTTTTTATTGGTGACAATCAGAATATTTTCGGAAGGGCATAATTTGAGAAACCGTTCATAGGTTAAACGAATAAGCGATTTCCCCACGCCTAAAATATCCAAAAATTGTTTGGGGTGGGCATTTCTGCTCGCGGGCCAAAATCGACTCCCAACCCCTCCTGCCATAATAGCTACATACGTACTAGACATCTCGTGATTTTTAATTCTATTGGTTGATTAAAAATTGATCTTTCACCTCCTCATAAACTTTCCGGATTCCTCCCTCTAATGAAATTTTGGCTTCCCATCCTTGGGCTTTTAATTTATTTACATCCATTAATTTTCTGGGTGTCCCGTCGGGTTTGCTTAAATCGTGTTGAATTTCTCCTTTAAATCCCGTTATTTTTTGGATGAGTTTCGCCAAATCTAAAATGGCAATGTCTTCACCTGTTCCTATATTGACCAAACCTGCTTCGTTATAATTTTTCATCAAATAAAAACACGCGTCCACCAAATCATCGACATGAAGAAATTCTCTTTTGGGTTTGCCTGTTCCCCAAAGGGTTACCGTTGGTTCATTATTGATTTTTGCTTCGTGGAATTTACGAATCAACGCCGGTAGAACGTGCGAATTTTTTAAATCGTAATTATCGTTAGGTCCATAAAGATTCGTGGGCATTACCGAAATAAAATTACAATTATATTGTGCCCGGTAAGCATCGCACATTTTTATTCCTGCAATTTTTGCGATGGCATAGGGCTCGTTGGTCGGTTCTAACAATCCGGTAAGGAGATATTCTTCTTTTAGGGGTTGCTTCGCCATTTTAGGATAAATACATGAAGAACCGAGGAACAATAGTTTCTTTATATTATTTTTATAGGATTGGTGAATGATATTATTTTGAATCATCAAATTATCATAAATAAATTCTGCCCTATAAATATTGTTTGCCAGAATTCCTCCAACTTTGGCGGCTGTCAAAAAAACATAATCCGGTTTTTCGTTTTGAAAAAAATCGGCGACTGCCTGTTGGTTTCTCAAATCCAATTCCTTAGATGTTCGAAAAATAATATTTCCGTACCCTTCTTTTTTTAATTTTCTGACAATGGCAGAGCCCACCATTCCCCGATGGCCTGCCACATAGATCTTTGCTTCTTTATCCATTACTCAAATTCATTTTTAATATCAAAGCCCCCTTTCAACAAATATTGTTCTTTCTTGAATGTCTCGACATCCGAATCGACCATTTCATGAATCAAATCTGTTAGGCTATATTGTGGCTCCCATTGTAATTTTTCTTTTGCTTTTGTTGGGTCTCCGATAAGTAGTTCTACTTCTGTGGGTCTGTAATACCTCGGATCCACTCCTACTATTTCTTTGCCTATTTCTAATTGATATTCGGGATTTGAACAAGAAGCCACGACAGCTATTTCCTTTTCTCCCTTTCCTCTAAATTCTAAACTAATACCCAATTGTTCGAAAGACATTCTAACGAAATCCCTTACTTGTGTTGTAATACCCGTTGCGATGACAAAATCTTCGGCTTGTTCTTGTTGGAGCATGAGCCATTGGGCTATGACATAATCTTTTGCATGTCCCCAATCCCTTTTAGCATCCATATTACCTAGGTAAAGTTTTTCCTGCAAACCCAAAGCAATTTTTGCTGCTGCCCTCGTTATTTTACGAGTAACGAATGTTTCGCCACGCAAGGGAGATTCATGGTTGAACAAAATTCCATTACAGGCATACATATTATATGCTTCTCTATAATTTACCGTTATCCAATAGGCATATAATTTTGCAACGGCGTAAGGAGACCGAGGGTAAAAAGGTGTCGTTTCGCTTTGAGGTACTTCTTGTACCAAACCATATAATTCGGATGTTGAGGCTTGGTAGAATTTTGTTTTTTGTGTCAACCCTAAAATCCGGATGGCTTCCAAAATCCTTAATGTTCCCAGTCCATCTACATCAGCTGCGTACTCTGGTGTATCGAAACTTACTTTTACGTGAGACATTGCTCCGAGGTTATAAATTTCGTCTGGTTGGACTTCTTGTATGATTCTTATCAGGTTCGTTGAATCGCTTAAATCGCCATAATGGAGAACTAAATTTCTGGATTCGACATGGGGATCTTGATAAAATTTATCAATTCTTGCCGTATTGAACAACGAACTTCTTCTTTTTACACCATGGACTTCATATCCTTTCTCTAAAAGAAATTCGGTTAAATAGGCTCCATCTTGTCCTGTTATCCCTGTTATTAATGCTTTCTTCATGTAACTTAAAAGTCGTAATATTTGTTATTGAGTGCTGTTATTATTCCAAAGTGGATATAGGTTGTGTTCAAGGACTTTAAATCTACTGTTTCGATTTCCGGTGTGAAGTTTCTTAGTCTTGCCCCAAGTTCTATTTTTAGGTTATAGCTTGGGTTGATGACATATCCTATTTTCACATCTGTGTAGAACGTTGTCGAACGTATTCCTTGAGTGGTTTCGTTTCCGTAGTCTCCGGGTGTTCTGAAATCAGAATGATTGGATATAAATATATTAGCACCATAATTAGAATCTAGTGTATCTCTTCCTTGAATCAGATACATGACTTCTACTTGGGCACTCCACCTCCCTTTTTGGTAGGATGCAATATTTACCGATTCTATAAAGTTGGCTCCAAGGTTATGTGCCAAGGGTTGCCTATAATGGCCGTAATTTCTTCCCGTTTCACCATGTGTATATGTATAGGGGCGAGCATAATTGAATTCCGTTTGGATTTTAAGTCCTTTTATAAACGTATCATATGATTTGAATCCTAATTGAAAAGCAAATTTATTCGCCCACCAGCCATCACCTTTGAGTATTTCTCCAAAATTGAACTCATCCAACATGATTTGTCCATAGAACATCATTTTTTGCTTGAGTTTGTATGATGCGGAAATTCCCATGAGAACATTTCCTTTCCTTGAACCTACTGCAAATTCGATGGGTCTGTACAATATGACTGGATTGAGGTAATTGATATCGAAGGCTTGTGTGCTGTCTTGATACACTACAGCTTCAAAGAGTCCGATATTAAAATTATCCGTTACGTTGTATGACAGGTAATGTGCGGAATAGAATTTCTTTTTGCTATCTTCTGAAGTTAATCCTTGCAGATCGGTCATCTGGGCAAAAAGATTCACATAATTGATCTTCCAAAAAGAGGTCTTAATCCTAAAATATGGGTAATTGAATGCATTATCGGACAAGAAAAACGAACGGTGTCCTTCCCCTATAAAGTGCTTTCCATGTCCGAATTGGAAATTGAAATTTTTATTGGCTTGAAAAGCGACGAAACCTGTTGAGCTTGAAAAATCCAAGGCGGAATTATCTCCCAGAATAGAATTAAAATCCCTTGGAAAACCTTGACCCGGCACCACACCATTTCTATTGATCCATTCTTCGACATAAAAGGGAAACCGTGCTTGATTTTCATAGACATCGGTGTAATAGGTCATTGCTTTTCCTATATGTCCTTTTATTTGGAATCCTCTTGTATTTACAAATGGGAGTACATCCATATCCGAGGAAGTCCCCATTCTTATATCCATCAATGGATTGATTATTAATGAATATTTGTTTTCTTTTTTATCATAGGTTTTAACCAAGTCTTTATTAAACATGGCATTGAAAAGCCATCTGGGGAATTTCTTTTCGATTTCCTTTTCGAAATAAACGGATTGTATTAATGAATCTTGAAGCTCCCCGACTTCAAAATGATTGTAGGGTTTTATAGCGGTATGAAGGTTGTTTTCTTGATCTTCATACATCAAGGGGGTTAATTTCTGTATGATGTCGGAATGCATGGGAATGCCACTATTCTTCTGGGCAAATAGTTCGAAATGCCCTAATATCAAAAGGCTTAAAAAGAGTATATTTAAACTCTTCATTTTTATCCAGCTGTCATTATGAATGAATCCCATGTTTTGTGTTTTATGTCCTAATTTGTAGAAAGCCTTATTTTAGGAAAAATTGAACATTCCGTGATTTTATAAGCTTATTAAACGTTTTGCTTAATGATGCCTAACATTTTATTTGCCAAGAAGGCTCTATCATAGTCTTTTGCCAATGCTTGGCAACCCTTTGTTAATTTATGGTATAGTTCCTTGTCCTTATACAATTGTTCCAATTTATCCAAAAAATCTTTTTCGTTTTCTGGTTCGAAACAAAGGCCTGCCTGATATTTTTCAACAATTTCTTTAGACTCTCCTTCCACCCCTAGCAGGATGGGTTTTTTCATAGATGCATTTTCAAAGATTTTAGAAGGTATCACCGTTTTAAAGGTATTGGATTTTTTAAGTGGCACGAGGGCAACATCTGTAACGCTAATATATTTCCTTACTTCTTCCTTGGCAACAAAGGGAAGCATGGTTATATTTTCCAGTCCCAATTTTTCTTTTATTTCCAAAAGATTTTTCTTTTCTGCACCATCTCCAATGAACAAAAAGTGAACCGTGCCATTTACTTTGGATGCTGCTTCTAGAATAAAGTCCAGCTTATGGGCCAGTCCGTGTGTTCCTAGATAGCCAATCACAAAATTTTCTTCGAGATTGAGTTTTTTCAGTAAGTCTTTATTTTTTTCCGTTGGTTTGAATTTACTAAGGTGGACCCCATTTTTAACCACACTTACTTTCTCCGGATCCACACCTCGACCCACTAAATTTTTTTTGAACGAATCGGTTACTACAATAATCGCTTTGGCTTTCTTGTATAGATATAATTCTAGTTTTTCTAAAAACTCCAAGCTTTTGCTGTTTTCTTTCATGGCATTAACGGCCTTGATGCTTTCGGGCCATAAGTCCCGTACTTCCATGATCCAAGGTTTTCGCTTGAACATTCCTACAAACCGACCACTTACAGCAGCAAAAAACTGAGGGGACGTTGCTATAATGATGTCTGTTTTAATAAATAACGCTACAAAAAAAGACATCACCGCAAAACTGATATAATCCAGCACCCTTTTTATGAATCCCTTGTTCGGGCTGATATAGCTCCAAACCCGAATCACCTTTATACCATCTATGTTTTCAGTTTGGTAAAGTTTGTTTTTGTAACCTTTATAAACAGCTCCTTGAGGAAAATTAGGGGCACAGGTAATAACGGTTACCTCTACGCCTTGATTCTTCCATTCCATACAATGCTCATATGTCCTAGTAGCAGGAGCATTGACTTCTGGAGGAAAATTATCTGTCAGAAATAGGAGTTTCATTTTGCCTTATTGTTTCATTTTTGGCTCAAGTGCTATTACTTTGATAGAAACATTTTGTTTCCTTCAAACATAATCTTAAATAAATAAAATTGGATTGTCTTAATAATTGGTATGGATAGGTTTTGTGAAATTAATTCAAACTTTTGAGAAAGACCTCATTTTTTAATGCAAATACAACAGAGTTAAGGACATTATTTCGGTTGCTACCTGAATAAACACATCTATTTTAGAATTAGAGCACTAATTTCCCTGTACCTTTTAGGAAAATTCCCCTTGTAATACATCTACTATTCTATCTGCCGTACGACCATCCCACAAAGGAGGTATGGTTCCCTTCACTTCTGTTCCATTCATAATTTTCGCTACCTTGCCCAAGACTGTTGTTGGATTAAGGTCTTTCATTAATTGGTTGGTTCCGAGTTCTGTTGTGATAGGTCTTTCTGTCGAATCTCTGAAGGTAAGGCAAGGTACTTGCAAATAAGTCGTTTCTTCTTGGATGCCTCCCGAATCGGTAATAATAAGGGCTGCGTTATCCATTAAATTCAAAAACTCCAAGTAGCCTTGGGGACCCGTTACAATCAAGTTGTTGATTTTGTATAATTCATCCGATAAGCCAAATTTTTCCAAATTGTTTTTGGTTCTGGGGTGTAGAGCCATCACCACTTTTTTATACTTCGTTGTTCCTCTTATGATTTCGAGTATGGATTTCAATCCGTCTTCATTATCCACATTGGCTGGGCGATGCATGGTCATCAAAACATAATCTTTTTCACCAACGCCTAATTCTTTCCGGATAGTCGTGTTTTTGGATTTTTCTCGATAGTGGATCAGGGAATCAATCATGACGTTTCCGACAAAGAAAACTTTTTCGTCGGGTACACCCTCTTTCGCTAAGTTAATTAGACCGCTGTGTTCTGTAACAAATAGAAAATTCGAAATACCATCGGTAATAATTCTATTGATTTCCTCGGGCATGCGTCGATCCCTACTTCTCAAGCCGGCCTCGACATGAGCTACGGGGCAACCCATTTTCACTGCAACGATGCTACATGCTGCTGTTGCATTTACATCACCGACCACTAAAACCAGATCCGGTTTTTCTTCTTGTAGCACCTTCTCAAAAGCTAACATTACATTTGCCTTTTGATATGTGTGAGAACCACCGCCTATTCCCAGATAGAAATCGGGTTTTGGCAATTCTAATTGATTAAAAAAAACATCACTCATTTTTTCATCATAATGTTGCCCTGTATGTACTATGAGTGATTCTACTCCCTCCCTTTTTGAAAAAGCCCTTTGCAGGGGTGCAATTTTCATAAAATTAGGTCTTGCCCCTACTACTGAAATTATCTTCATAAATTGATTTTTGTCTCTAGCGTGTTGTCAAATTCTACTATTATTTTCTTAGCCGAAATTAAGGTATTGAATTCCGGTGCAAAAAAATATGATTCCTTTTCTATTTTATTAGCTCCTTCAAATTCAAGAACACCTGTTGATGTTTCTACCCTGAAGTTCTTGATATTAATTTTTTGTTCTGGATGAAAATGAAAATGGGCTTCTGCTTTATGTTTTTTTTTCTTTTTCACCACATCTTTTATCATTAACTTGCCTTTATCTACTAGTACTTGCCGTACATGATTTGCTTTTATTTTTTCATACCCATTATGTGTTGCTTTTATTCCATTGTGATTTTCTTCAATAATCTGAGCCCTTGCTCTTTTGGCAACACGAAAGCTAGCCCAGCATTCCGATTGTTCAATTCCTCCTATCATTACGGTATTATGGGAAGCGGTAGAACGTTCTAGGTTTCTTCTTTCCCCTGCATTATAAATGGACGTACCCATATCTATTAGCATTGGTTTACCTGACGCATACAAAACAAACCCAAGAGTATCGCTATGTGCATGACCCGGAATATAATCTGGACCAATATTTCCTACGTCTACAACAAGTTCATATTTCCCATCTTCGAACCTACGGTAACCACTTTCGCTTAAATTCACTTTATTGGATGATACCCCAATGCTTTCAGCATATTCTTTTAGTTGCCGTGTTGTTGGATTCACATTGAAAGCACTATCATTGAATAATGCAATATCCCCATTCTTAAATGTCATCTGTTCTAACCAACCCAACATTAATTCGGATTTTTTTCGTAAAAACAATCCGAGCTCTTTATTAAAGTTTGAATTATTTTTAACAAGATTTAGACAATCCAACACTCTGTATAACATGAGTTGATGATACATCGGACTCAATTCGAAATGAGCCCCATCGGTTAATATTTGTTCATTAATTTGTTCAATCAATAATTTTTTAGCTTTCTCATATAATAGGGTATCATTATAAAAATATGACCCGAAAAAAAGAGCGAAAGCATTTTCCAACAAATGGTTGCCTCTTAAATCATATTCTAAATTATTGGTCAAATAATATAATTGTGTTTTTAGGCTTTGAAGAAACTTATTTCCAAAATCCTCATCAAAAGAATCTCCGATTAGCATATAGGTTTTTATCCAGGCAATACTCCGTAATGAAATGGCGTAAGAATTCCAATTATCTTTATAATAAAATGGTGTTCCAAATGGATTTTGTTCCCACCACTCCGTTATATGACTCTGGATATAATCCAAATATTTAGCTTCTTTATTGTTTGAATATTCCTTGGCAATTTCTATAATATATTCGTGGTAATTCAAGTTTAATTTCCACAATCTCGTTCCTTTATTCAGTTCGGGCGAATGCCAATCTATTTTTTTACCGAAATTCTTTTTTTGGGAAATAAATTCGAATGTGTTTTTTAATACTTCTTCGGGGCGACCCGAATAATTTTTAATCCTGCTTTTTTGAAATGAAAGTTTTGATATTTGAATTTTGTCATTAGCAATTAGATTGTTGTTGTTTTGTGGGATTTTTCCTATAAATTTTCTTTTCACCGTATAAAAAATCCGGTAGAATATTTGACCCGCTTTCAAATATTTTATTGTATGAAACAATAGATAGAACTTATTTGAAGTTGAGCTCATTTATTTTATCTTTTTGTGTTATCCATTTATCCTCAGAATTGTTTTTCAATTTTTTCGCAACTATTTCTTTTAATCGATCGTGCATTACAAAAAATTGTTTGCCTTGTTTTGGCGTTTGTTCCAAGCTGCTTTTTTTATATTCTTCAAAATTACCAAGAACTTTGTTCAACAGTTCTATATTATGCACTGTTGCCGTACCACGTAAGGTATATAAATCATTGTGGTACGGAATCGGTTCTCTAAAGAGGATACTCCCCGTATCTATTCCTACATCAATAAAATGAATTGTTGTATGGGGTCTGAAACCATAAAGCAAACTCCATTCTATGGCATTCATTCCTCGAAAGAATGGAAGCCATCCCGAATGGGCATTTAGCACTCCTTGTTTAGAGGATTGAATAATTTTTTTTCTCAAAATTCCACCACCAGCATAAATAATAAGATCCGCAGCTTGTTCTTTCACCATCTGGCATGCTTCATCTTCATTCAATGAATTGGTGTGTACTATTTTTATTTTTTCTTTTTTACAAAATTGGGTTACAGATGTTTTCTCCAGTTCTATTTTTTCTAAATAATCTTTTATCGGCTTCACTTCATTCGCTAAATATGTATCGGAATTTCCTAAAACATGAGAACTGAATTTAGCTTTCACTGTTTTCCATCCATATTGCCTAATATAGCTTTTTAGCCTTTTTATCTGAAACGTTTTTACCAAAATGCAACCAACTATTTCATGTCCATTTTTTTTCAATGTGTGCATCAAGGCTATAGAATGCAAACTTTTATTATGTCCTGCCGTTACGACAATTTTCATACGACCACTTTATTTACTATTTCTTGGTATGCTTTTTCTTCCAACAACAATGCGTCTATAAAAAATTTAGTTGCCCAGTTGGGTTGTCTGAACATTATGTACCTGCCATGATATGGATGCGATCCTTTTATTCCTCCTGCCTTTAATAACAAACCATTTTTTTGTGGTTGGGTTTTACAGATTTCATCCAAGAGTTTCGACGAAGCATTCACGAATCTTATGTCCTTCGTTTTTTCAAAAATTTTCATCCATATTATTACCATTTGGGCTTCTCCGGTAAGACAACGATACCAATCAACTTCTTTAAAATCTTCAAAATATGCTCCGGCTAATTTTTTCTTGATTTCGTATTTCCTCAATAATTTATATGCCCAATCATAGGCCGTTATCCAATAATCTTCCCTATTGTTTATTAAAGCCCCCTCTAAAAAGCCTCGTATGGTGTAAGCTATGGTATGTAAAAAAGCGTAGCTTCCGGATTTAAACCCGGCATCTTTCACAAATTTGTTCTTATTCTTTTTGCTTTGTATGGCATCAAAGGTTTTTAATGCCGCATTTTCTATATCTATATCATCAATTATTTTTGCTGCTTCCAACATGGGCCAAGCCACTCGGGTATAATAACTTGGAAAAAAATCTTTTTGATAATGGTATTTTGTCCAATAGCCATTTTCTTCCTGAACATCTTTTAGCCACGAAGCAGCTTTGGCAGATGCCTCCATATATTTTTTTTCATTAAAAAATATATATGCTGCATTGAGACCGATTATCATCTGGGCGGTATTAAAAATACTTTTTTCCATTTTCCCATTCGAATCATATAAGCCTCCGGGCAACCCCCCATCTTCTGCTTGCAATTCTATGATCCAATCGGCCATTTCTTTCGCATGTTTTTTTAGATGGTTATACTTTTCATATTTTGCTAAATCTAAAAGGGTGGCAATTATATACCCTGTGGTTTCGGGATATGGGGCCGACCATTTTTTAAATGGAAAATAAATTCGAGAATGGAACGCTGCGCTCCCTTTCGTTTTTTGATCAATACTTGAAACTAAAAAATCAATGGCGAGATCCAGATTTTTTTCTCTTTTCATATTGTGTATTCGATTCTGTATTTTATTCTTCAATTTTTATCCATTTATCCTTTTTCAAAGACTCTATTGCTGCTATTGCCGTTTTTGAAGTATTTACTATTTCTTCAAAAGGTATAATCGCTTCACCTCCATTTTTCAATGTTTCCAAAAATCTACGAAATTGTTCGTGGTGTCCTTTGTCTTGAGTTTTGTTCATTCCCGAAGATTTGAATCCATAATATTTTGATTTTCTAAAATTATCAATTACCATCGTTTTCCCTTGAGAATAAATTTCTACTCTTTCTTTGGAATATGCTTTATTACCATTTGAAAAATAATTAATCACCCCATTCGAACCATTTTTATATTTCAATAAAATAGAAGCGTTATCTGTTCCGGCATCGGGTTCCGTCCCCATGGCATTCATAACCACTTTATCTACTTGGCTACCTGTTAAGAATGAAATTAAATCAATTAAATGGCAAGCTTCACCAACAATTCTTCCACCTCCTACTTTCATATCTTGAAGCCAATGATCCAACGGTACAAATCCTGCATTCATGGTGGCAATAACATGGATGGGCGTATCTGCATCTCCCAATTGTTTTTTTGCATCTTGTATAAAAGGTGAGAATCTTCTATTAAAACCTACCGAAAGAGTTTTTCCACTTTTGTGATACACTTCTGTTATTTGATCTAACTCTTTATATGTGAGCGCCAAAGGTTTCTCTACAAAAACATGCTTTCCTGCATTCAAAGCATTTATAACTTGGGGTGCATGTGCATTGTGTTGAGTTGTAATTAAAACAGCATCTACTTCAGGATCGGCAATAATATCTTGATAATTGGTTGTTGAATTAGCAATTCCATGTTTTTTTGCTGTTACGGTTCCAGATAGACCTTTCGAACTTGCAATATATTTAATGTTGGCATTTAATTTATTTAGAACGGGAACTACCGTTGATTTGGTAAAGTTTCCTGCTCCAATAATTCCCAACACTCCTTTTTGCCCTGTAAATTTATTGTTGACTACCTGAACCGTTGTTCCTTTCAAATCTACATTTCCAGAATACTTTAATATGGATGCTATAGATTTTGATGTACCTATATTTCCATAAATTTGATTGTATTCGTTTAAGGGTACAACTTCTGTAATGAGTTCTTTTACATTCAGTGTTTTTTTGGCTAAGGCACTTAGAATGGTTTCAAAATTTCTTTTTTGAGTCCATCTAACAAAGCCCAAAGGATAATCTTGACCTTTTTCTTCATAGTCATCATCATAACGCCCCGGCCCATAAGAACATGACACCTGAAAAGATAATTCTTTTTCATAGAAATCGGCTCTCATAATATTCAGACCAATTACACCAACAAGTACAATCCGTCCTCTCTTTCGACTCATTTGTGCTGCTTGGGAAATAACATCATTACTTTTGGTCGATGCTGTTATCAGGACTGCATCTGCCCCTACATTTCGAGTGAGATCATTTACTAATTGAACCGGGTCGGTTCCTCCTGCCACACAATAAGCTTGTATACCCCATTTTTTGGCCATTTCGACTTTATCTTTGTCAAAATCCAAACCTATTACTTCACAGCCATTGGCCTTGAACAGTTGTACTGCCATAAGACCGATAAGTCCCAGACCTGTAACAACTACCGTTTCGCCAAATGTGGGTTTCACCAATCTGATACCCTGAAGGGCTATAGCTCCTATTACTGTGAAAACGGCTTCATCATAAGAAACGCCTTCGGGTATTTTGGCCACTAAATTTTTGGGTACACACACTACTTCAGCATGCTGACCATTGGAAATTACCCGATCTCCAATTTGAAATTCCGAAACTCCTTCTCCTATACCCACTACTTCACCGGCATTACAATATCCTAGTGGCAATGGCTCTCCGAGTTTTCTAAAAACAGTATCCAAGGTGGGCTTTAATCCATCTGATTTGATTTTGTTCAGTACCTGTTTTACTTTATCTGGCTGTTGTCTTGCCTTATCTATAAAATTCGCTTTGCCAAACTCGACCAACATTCTTTCTGTTCCCAAGGATACTAAAGAACGGTGAGTTTTGATTAATACAGCTCCTTTTCTAACCCTAGGGATTGGAACTTCTTCTAAAATAGTTGATCCTGCTTTTAAGTCTTGTATGATTTGCCTCATTTTTATTACATCTCGCTTTTAATGAATCGAAAATTGATCTTATTCTACCCCTAAGGGAGTTTGACTTTTAGGGTTTTTGATTTTTTACCCGACCATTGTTTTACCACAAAATTAAGGTCTTGTGTATGCCTACCTGTTTTATATATCAATTCTTGATCTACCTTTTTTATATTAACGAATATATTTTCACGCAATCTCGTTTTTTTGTTTCCATTGTAAGAAAGCCATGTTATATTTTTTGCGTCATAAAATAAATTGTTATTGAACGTTGATTTATCAGAAGAAAGGGCTATATAAAAAGGAGTTTCGCATTTTCCAAAAATATTATTTTCTATTTTTGTAGGTGCCGAAATGTAAAGCCCTGTTCCAGAAAATTTATCGTTATCTGTTTTATTAATATCAAAAATGATGTTATTCTTTAAAGTAATTTTTTCCATTTTTCTTCCCGAATCCTTATCTGCCGGATTTCCGGATCGGATAGCGATTCCCTGCGGGCAATCGAAAATAATGTTTCCTTCTAATAATATATTAGCTGCTACTCTATGAATGACCATTGCTTCCCCAGAAGAACCACTAGGACCACAGGATTTATCTGAATATCGGAAGCCCCACATCCTATTGTTCTTCACTATAAAAACATCTTCTTTTTTCGAGGAATACGTTCCGACTTTCAAATCAATTGCATTTTCGGCACAAGCTAACATTTCTGTTCCCTTTTTTCTATGTAACAATGGCGTTATGTATATATCGTTGTTTTCGATAATTGTAGCTGGAAAATCTCCTGTTCTTTGTTTTTTCAACCCTGGTAAGATTTGCCTTAATGTATGGATCCCATCATTCCAATTTATAATTTCATTATTCAATATTTTATTTCCTCTAGTAGAAATCCCTTCTTCAGCTATCAATAAAAATGCTGTTATATCTGAAGGAATTAATTTTTCTTGGGAAAAGACCGAATTTTGAATTGTATTAAAACTAGAATTATAAATTTTTATTGCACCCGGTGTAACAACGTTTTCTACATAACACCGATTAAAAACGTTATGATGGGATTCTACAAAAGAATTGGAAGAACCTCCAATATATTTTATTCCTTTATGCTTGTATGGCGTATCATTTCCTTTTATTGACAGTCCATTAAAAATCCAATAAGAGGTATTACTCAATTTAATCGCTTTGAGTACAACTTCATTGTTACTTCCTTTTAATTTATAAGGATGGGTTTTGTTTTTGACATTTTCCCTTGACAATATAATAGGTTGGTCCTTATTCCCTGAAAAAGTAGGCTTAAAGTTTCCCCAATTCCTATAATCCCCTGGAGATAGGAGAAATAATTTTTTCCCTTTATTTTTTTTCAAGCATTCTTCCCAACTTTTAAAAGAGGATGGGTTCAACCAAATTGACAAACCCATTCTTTCATAGTTTTCAGATTTATTTATGATTATATTTTCTGAAAATGTTTCGGGACTCATCTTAAACGATTTTTTTCCTATAAACGGTTTCAAAAAAGCCTGTTCACTTTTATCTGTGGCATGAACAGTTGGATTTGTCCCGTTTTTTTTCTTTGAAGATTTGCATCCAATAATTCCGACGATTAAAAAAAATGCTAAAAAAGATATTTTACAATTGTTCATATACCTCTACTAATCTTTTATATAAAATATCGGATGTAAAATTTTCCATTAATGTTTGTTTGGCTTTCTTTCCTTTTTCTTTAGCCTCGTTTCTATTTTTGTGAATATCCAAAATAGCTTTTTCCACGCTTTGAATATTTCCGGATTCTAAACTATATCCGTTTTCATTTGTAATAATGGTTCCTAAAAACCCTTGTTGGGTTGTTATAATAACCAAACCATTCATCATGGCTTCATTGATTGTATTATTATGCCCTTCCCCTTTATGATATGTTGGGTATCCGTAAACATCATTTTTTTTGAATGCTTCCAAAACAACCTCATATTCTTGCCGACCTTTTCTTTCTATTATTAAGTTTTTATGTGCGTTGAATTCGTCCAGCCATTTTGTAAAATCTTCGTGTTCCTGACCAATTAACGTAAGTTGGATTTCTATTCCTGTTTCTGCCGCATTATTACACCCTTCTACTAATTCGAAAACACCTTTATCTTTGTAACAATATCCTGCAAACATAATTTTTATCCATTCATTCTTTAATTTTTCCTGATTAATCTGCGGAATAATTTTTGAAGGAATATAATTTGGATAATACAATGCTGTTTTACCAAATTTTTCTTTCACATAAGGTATATATGGTTTTCCTTCTGCTAAGATAAAAGACGAATTAGACATCACATAGTCTGCCATTTTTTTCATGATGCCATGTGTAGAATCGTACCAATCTATAAATGCTCCGGCTTTTAATTCATATATAATGGGTTTTCCCATCATCTTTGAAAAAAAACAAACCATTGCCTCTCTAGGAATTGCTGTTCGGTATTGACCTAAAATATGAACTGCTGATACTTTATTCGTTAGAAGATCTTTAAGGAAATGGATTGTATCGACCAACATTCTCCATATAAAATTATCCCACTTCAATTGCCCTCTGAAAGTGTGAAAACTCGGAACCATTTCATAATTTTCCGACTGAAAATAATTGAGATATGTAATCATATTGCGGGTATATCCTCCGGTACCTCCTCCGTAGGCATTTTTTATTTTTTTTGGCAAGACATAAGGTCCATATAATAGAATCTTTTTTTTCACTTTTCTTCTTCCAGTTGTTTCAAAACTTTACACGGGATGCCCCCTACTATACAATTTGATGGAATATCTTTATTAACTAAAGTATGTGCCGCAATCACAACATTATCACCTATGGTCACTCCTTTTAAAATGGTTGCCTTATCTGCGATCCAAACATTATTTCCTATTTTTATTGGTGCTGTTGTGTATCCTTCGATTTTCATTTTTCCATTTTCCAATTCAAAGTTATGGTCATGATCCAAAATAGAAACAAACTGGGCTATAACTACATGATTACCCATTTCAATTTTTTCGAAGGCAATGATTCTTGTAAAATTATTGACGGAGCAATGATTGCCCATTTTAATTTTTCCTCTTGATTGGATTTCTACAAAATCGTAGAACATGGATTTTTTTCCTATTTCTACCTGCCCTCCTTTTTTAGTATAAATACCAGACTGCTTGCCCAAGGTAAAAGGGAACCTTGCTTTTAATGATTTCCCTCGAATTATAAAAAATACAATGGCTCTTATTCCACTGGTTATTTTATATATGAGCCCCCGATGAAACAATCTCATTCCTTTCTAGATTTTACCACCTTGCCAGGGTTCCCTACCACTATTGAGTATTCAGGAACACTTTTGGTCAAAACAGTTCCTGAACCAATGATACTGCCTTTCCCTATTGTTATTCCTGAAAGGATAATACAATTTGCACCAATCCAAACATCTTCTTTTATTATAATTGGGGCTTGCCTTCCTTCTCCTTGTTGGTTGATGGGAATATCTGTACGAGAATATTCGTGATTCCCTCCAATTATTAATGTTCTATGGGCTATCATTACATTATCTCCTATAGAAATAGGACTTCCTCCTGATTGGCTTGTCGAAATGATCACATCCCTACCTACCATAACATTATTACCAAAGGATATAAATTTTGATGGATAAATTTTCACTCCAGGAGCAATGGCTAGATTCTTACCCCTTTTCACCGATTTGAAATTTGTTGCGAACAACATTCTAATAAACCGTACTATTAATTTCAGCCCCTTCATCAGTAGGTTTATACCCTTAATTTTTGCCTGATTATTGTATAAGCACTAATCATTTCTATTTGTAATTTCAATAAAAACGCTTTTAGGTTTCCTTTGTATTTTTTCTTGATGGCAATGACTTCTTTCCTGCCCGAAAAATTGGATGAGGCTCCTCCTTCTCTATATTGTGCAAATGCTGTTTCCGATTTTACTATTTTGATTTTATTCGACAGTAATTTCATAAAATAATCGTAGTCTGACGCTATTTTATATGACAAATCATACAAACCTATTTTTTCGTATACTTCTTTTGGAACGTACCAAGTGGGATGAAGCAAATTTTCAAAGAAGATAACATAGTCTTTTGTTCCCCAAACGGCTCTTACAACTCCTTGTTCTGTCATACGTTCCAGAGGGCTGATCAAAATAAAATCTTCGGGTCTGTGATTTTGTAATTCTTTCAGATAGAACGAAACGGCTGTTTTCACAGAATTTTTGGTAAGTCGATCATCCGAATTAATAATTTTCACCAAATGTCCTGTGGCTTTTTTTATTCCTTTATTAATGGCATCATAAATTCCTTTGTCCGGTTCACTCACCCAATAAGAAATATGTTTTTCATATTTTTTTATCAAATTAATTGTACCATCGGTAGAGCCCCCATCAATTACTATATATTCTATATTCGGATAATTTTGTTGAATGACACTCTGTATGGTTTCCTCGAAAAAACGTTCGGAATTATACGTTGTGGTAATGATGCTAATCTTTATGTTTTCGCTTTGTTTCATCCCTATTATTCATTAATGCTCACGGTGGACAACATGAGACTCAACCAATATGTTGGTATTAAAAACCCTTCATTAAAAATCCCGTAGAGTATTAAAGTTCCTAAGATTGTAATATTGACAACATCCCAAAATCGAGAGGGGTTATTGTTTAATATATCTTTAGCTAATTGAAAAAAATGTCCTCCCAAAAATAATAGATACAAAAAAACACCAATTATTCCCGTTTTGGCAAAAAGAGCCAAATAATCACTATGGACACCTAGTCCTGATTTTTTCTTAATATAATAACGAACGGTATAATTTTTGGGGTTAATAATAAACTCATGTCCCCTTACACGAAATTGCCCGATACCTATTCCTAATAAATAACTGTCTATTCCTGCTTTGAAACCGCCTTTCCACAAGTCATTTCGAGGATCACTTCCTCCTTCCCCTTCTTTTAACCTATCGAATGCGGTTCTTTCTTCTACACTCTTGTTTTTTCCGGGTTTCATGAAATCCAAGATTCTATCACTTTGAAAGCTCACCAAATATATAGTTCCCAAAAGTACCGAAATCAAAAAGACAAATCTGTTCTTATTACTTATTATATTAAATATAACAATTGGTGCCAGCATAAATAAAACCAAGGCTGAACGAGCCCCCGTAGC
This sequence comes from Saprospiraceae bacterium, assembly GCA_020629255.1. Taxonomy (GTDB): domain Bacteria; phylum Bacteroidota; class Bacteroidia; order Chitinophagales; family Saprospiraceae; genus JAHDCE01. Next base: position 37,211 of record JAHDDR010000001.1, read on the forward strand.
CATTACTGCAGCTCCATAAAACCCAACAATTCCCAACGAGAGCAATATAGGAATCAACCCTTTTGCCTTTCTAAAAAATACTAGAGACAAAAGATATATGGAACAGATAACCATTTGCCATGCTGCATGGTTGGGGTTATCGGCAAAGCCTTTGGGTCTTGCAAATTCTCCAATAAAATAAAATTCGATAAATATGGATAAGGCATTGAGTATTACTGCTAAGATTAAAACAACATATACAGTATGTAGTTTTTTGGGCGTCCATTCTATAAATTTTGTAGCTAAATAGGCTAATATGAGAAAAAGGAATTGAGTATAATCATTCATAAATGTACTCATCGAAAACTTCCCTAATCCATAATGGACCATCGATATAAAAAGGGCATATACAAAAAGTAAAATCAACGCCAAGTCAAAAGTATTAGTCTTGACGAATCTCTTTTTAAAAATCCCTAACAATACCGCACAGACAATAAGTGCCATTCCTGCTACTCGATAGGGTTTAAAAAATGTATCCATACCCATAAAAATGAGTAAGATATGCTCGAATGGTAACAAGAATACAAATAATAGAAATAGCCAATAAACGATATTGCCTAAGCGGAATCTCATAGTAAACTCTTTTTATTATCTAGAGTTTCTAAATAGTATGTTCATGATTTAAACACTGATTTTATTTTACATCGTCTTTAAGAAAGATAGTGCGTTATCTATCTGTCCTTTTATTTGGATGGGGTTTGGTAGCTTGTGATTATATTTTTCTTTTAAAATTTTATGGGATTAATTAATTTTCTGCCCTATCTGGGCAAAAAAGTGATTTTTTTGACTTAGAGGCTGTTTTAAAACGAGAAGATTCATAGCATTTTCTTCAAAATACTCCTAAGCAGGTGTTTACAATATGACCCCGTATAAATAGTTTTCCAAAATAAATTCATATTCCTCACTTTATATTTTATTTTGGAATCTATATTTATTTTTTTATAAAGCCTTATATATTGTTCAGTTGACTTCTGTATATTAAATTCATTCAAAATTCTAATTCGACCACTCTTACCAATTTCCTCTCGCAATTCAATTGAATTATAAAGTTTTTCAGTATATGAAACAAACTCATCTAAATTGTTTGCTATAAATCCAGATTTTCCATTCTCTATTAATTCTTTTGGAGCTGATGGTCCAAATAAGACAACGGGTACACCGCATAGCATCGCATCCCTAATAGCTCTATCAATACCTGAGTATGAATTCTTAGGTAAGTGGTAAAAAAAAACATCTAATTTTTTTATGAATTTGTACCAAGGTTCTGAGTTTAGTTGTCCAACTAAATTAACATCATCTATCAAATTGAGTTTATTAATTAAAAGCTTTAATCTGTTATAGTTTTTATCTTCTATGTTCCCTCCTGCTATCAAAAATTTTTTGTTCTTAATATCTAATTTTGAGAACACCTCGATTGCTTCGTTTACACATTTATTTAATGAACTTCCTCTGCCTAATAAAAAGTGGCTTCCAATTCCATAGTTAATTTTTGGAGCAGGAATATTGCTTATATCCGTGCCTACATAAATCATTTGCTTATCACTATCCGAGAGAAAAGAGTATTTCCAGTGTTCAAAACTTGTTTTTGTAGTCAAGAGTATTTTATCAGAATACTCTATTTCGTTTATTGATAATCCATACCTATATTCTCTAGGTAATTGTACAATGGTTGTGATAATTTTTACTTTTCTTTTTAGGTTTTTTAAAAAAACATTGATATTTTTCCTAGCATGAGTTCTCCACCAATGTACCACATCAATCTCGGGTTTTTCCTTTATTAATGAAGCTAATTTTTCTGGTTTGATGTTAGGATACAAATCATTAAAAAATTGTAAATAGGGTCGATTCACATCAAAATCATTGAAAGAAGCCAATGAAATTTTCACCCCTTTAAGATAGAGGTTCCGGCTTAATTCGATTAATGCTTTAGTTGCCCCTCCATATGAAATTATTTCAATTATAAATAAAACATGGATGTTATTATTTACCATAAAATTGATTAATTGAGTTTGTTATTAGCTCTATTTGGCTATTGGTTAAATCTACAAACATAGGTAGTCGAAGTAAACAGGAAGAATACCTATCTGCCTCTTGTAAATCCCTACCATCGTGCTTATCTTTATAGAAAACACTTTTATGGAGTGACAAATAATGGAATACTGCATGAACTCCATTCTCTTTTAAATGGTTAATTAAATTTGTTCTTTCTGTTATTGATTTACAAATCAAATAAAACATATGTGCATTATTGGTTGCATAATCAGGGATATAAGGCAATTGAATAAAATTTTCCTCTTCAAGATGTTTGAGTTTTTGATAATACTGATTCCAATGATTTATTCTTTTTTTCTGAATAAATTCGATGGATTCCAATTGTGCTAAAAGAAAAGCAGCTGTAATATCAGATGGCAAGAATGAAGATCCAATATCAACCCATCCATACTTATCTATTTCTCCCCTAAAAAAAGCTGAACGATTCGTGCCTTTTTCTCTGATAATCTCAGCTCTTTTCTCAAATTTTTCATCATTTATTATTAACAACCCCCCTTCCCCCGAGGTAACGTTTTTTGTTTCATGAAATGAAAATGTTCCAAAATGACCAATACTTCCCAGTGGCAAGCCCTTATAATAGCTATCAATTCCTTGTGCTGCATCCTCAACTACATAAAGGTTGTATTTCTTTGCCAAATTTAAAATTTCATCCATATCACAAGCTATTCCTGCATAATGGACAGGAACGATTGCTTTAGTTCTCTTTGTAATGAGAGGCTCTAATTTTGTTGTATCAAGATTGGGATTATTTGTTCCAGAATCAGCAAAAATAATTTTTGCACCCCTCAGTCTGAAAGCATTAGCAGTGGAAACAAATGTAAAGGAGGGAATAATAATTTCATCGCCCTCTTTTATATTTAAAAGAATAGCTGTCATTTCTAGAGCATCTGTACAGGATGTTGTTAAAAGCGTCTTATTTAAATTATATTCTTCTTTAAACCATTCATGGCATTTTTTTGTAAATGTATAATCACCAGAAAGTTTTTTAGCTTTTAACGCTTGCTGAAAATAAATTATTTCCTTTCCTGTTTCAAACGGCTGATTAAATCGTATCATATTTTTTAGCTTTTCCAAAAACTTAGATCAACATTAAGTAATTTTTCTGTACCTAATATCGTATTTTCTAAATGCCCTTTAATTGTTTTCTCCAAACTTGTTGAAACATTAATTCTCACTTGGCTTTTATTCACTACCCGTATTTTATTTGAACCATTTATATCCTTAACACCTAAATATTGATATATTTTAGTCAACTCCCCCTCGATATTTTGGATAAATTTTTCAAAAAAAATAATTCTGAAATCACATTTAGTTTCAATAATAGGTTTCAATAATGTAGGATATTGGCTTCTTTTGACATAATCAAATGGTGAAACCGACACTTCATTATTCAATGCTGGAGGTGGCACATTATGAATGAATATATCTTCTAATGTTCTTGTTTCTATTTTGTTATCAACACTAAATTTATAGTTAGACAGCAACCTATCATAAGGATTACGTAAAATGATTAAAAATTTTGCAGCAGGAAATAAATCCAATACTCTTTTAATAACCATTGGTGATTCGATGTAGCTTGTACTTTTCTCTAATATAACTTTTGTACTTTCATCTATATGCGAAAAATACTTTTCTATATATTTATTATAACAGTATTGGGAAGCATTATTTTTTAAAAAAAACTTCGGCTCTGGCCTTATCGGATAATTAAGTGTTATTTCAGGGTGTTGCCCTAAAGCCGTAGCTAAAAGTGTACTTCCAGAGCGTTGTCCGCCTAAAATTACTGCAAGATTTTTTTTCATTTTCCTTCCTATATGTGATAACTAGCAAACAATGTTATTCCTTTTGTTATTCATAGCCGTCTCTTCGCTAATAAAATTGTCCTCTCCCTTTTTAACATCAAGTAGCGTTTTTTATTAAAAGCGAATTTATTATTGATCTTGAAGCAACTCTAGATGAACTCACAAATTAAGTTTTTTTCATAAAAGGCCACCAACTTTCCATAAGGCCGTCGGGTTCTATCCGAGCAAAATTATTCATATAAACATCTATGTTTTTTTGCCGTTCCCTATCATTCCACCAAGCATTTAAATTGCTATAATTTTCATTAATTGTATCTGTTGCATTTTTATATGAGGTATGGATAATTTGTTGTTTCATCAATTTATCATAGAAGGGTTTTGCCGACTTTCTTACTTCGAACAATTCGGGATGCCCAGCAATAATTATGGGTACTCCCATCGCTAATGTTTCTAATGTTGTCGTTCCTCCAAAATGATCTATGATTACTAAATTCGCCTTTTTAATTTGTTCTAAAAAGCTTTCTTGGTTCGATGCAAATTGAACGTCGGGAAAAGCAGTCTTCCATCGTTCTTTTAATTTCCAACCAAAATCATCTGGATATAATCTTATTTTTATTTTTTTCCGGATTTCAGGATCTATATTTTGATACAATCTTTTTTGATGTTCAAAATATAGTAAAAATCTTGTTCCAAAAACAATATTCCCTACAAAATAATTAAATCGACAATCTGCTGTCGTTACCCAAATGATTTCGTCGTTGGGTTTTGTTTTTATTTTTGTACGGCTCATTAACCGAGGGGCTGGCATAGGTATTGTTTTTTCATTTTCTCTCCATCCCCATGTCAAGTATATATCTGATAGTTTTCTTTCTAAGAATTCTCCTTGTAACTGTTCTACTTCTCCGTAAGTTCCTCCATGCTGCACTCCTGCCACTTTAGTTCCTTTACTTGCACATCTCGCCGCCCATATAGCAAAATGAGTATTCCAAGTCCACCCAATTCCTGTAATGATAAGTCGGGGTATTTTTTTTGAAATCAATTTTTCTACATCTTGCTTTATTTCTTTGTACCCTTCCAATAATTCTATCGGAAAAAAATATTTGACAATATTAAAAAGTATTATATCTGACTTCGTTTTGTTAGTAGAAAATTGTTCTATTTTTCTCCTTAGTTCGTAGTTTTTAATTCTTGATATTTCGAATTCCCTATTCTTTATAATAGGAGCAATCTTTCCTTTGCTTTTTATAAATAATTTCTGGAGTTCTTTATTTGAAAAAAGGGCGACGTAAATAGCGACATCACTTTCATACCCTTTATCCATTTGATCTATAATTATTTGTTTTAGTATTTGTTTTACGCTTTTTTTATGACTCCCTCTTACTATTGAGGATGAGTCTTCATTTATATTCCATTCCTTTTTAGCAAAATCCAAATTATTTGGGTAGTATTCTTTTAATATAATTGAATATTGTTGGAGATGAAACCAAACACTTCCTCTTAATGCATGGAAATATTCTTTGGTGTTTAAGGGTGTTTGAAAGGCATCTGGATGGATACTAATTATTTTCCAATCTTTTTTTGACTCGAAGGCTTTCTCTATTCTTTTAATTTTCTCTAAAAAATTAGATATTATTGAATAAAGCCAAAAACCTGTTAATCTTTCCCAATATAATTTGTCTTTATCCTCTCCGTGTATGTCATTTAAAAAGAGAGCCAATTGGGGCAACATTCTATTATAATGCTCTAAGATCTCTTTTTTAAATGCCTTAATTTTTTCATTATCATTCCAAAAATCGGCAACTACAATCTTATTCCCAGAATGGATGTCTTCTGGAAAAATCAGCGCATTTTCACTTAAAAAAAAATCTGCTTTTCGTTTCGTTAATTGTTCTGATGTAAGTTGTAGTAATTCCAATTTTTTATTCAATATTAAATGACTGCACTTTTTTTATGCGAAAGAAAGGACAGCTTATTCTTTATCCACATTCTATCTTGTTTATCCACTACCGTAAATATTCCGACCGCATACATTAACATCGTTATCGTTCCGGCAACTAACCCTAGCAACCACCAATTATTGATTTCTTTAATCCAACCGTTTAAAGGAAGCAACAAGGCTCCACAAATCCAAAGAGGAAATTGGGCTTTGAAAATAATATTATAAAAATACTCTATAAATTTTATTTTCAGATCGGGCAACATCCACCACATAGCAACAGGAACAGATAACGCCCCTACCATTATTGTTCCTAATATCACTCCTTCTACTCCTATATAATTAACCAATATTATACTTGTTACTACATTTAATACTCCTACAATAATTGCGATGACTCCCGGTTTTCTAGAATACCCCGCTCCCATATAAATCTGACCTAACATTGCTCCGGACTGCCAGAGTAATTGAAAGGCTATGCTCATTTTTATCAGCCAAATGTATTCTAAATATTTTTCACCCATCCACAACCTAACAAATGGTTCTGCCAAAAAATAACAAGTAATTGTAATCGGAACAAATAATAAATTATGGTATTTGATTCCTTTGTATATATATTTATCTACTCCTTTTTTTCCATCGGTTTCGTTAATCTGGCTAATAGCAGGCATTATTGCAGATGCTGCCAATCCTGATACTTGTTGTATGAGGCGGAACAAATAAAATATAATCGTGTAAACGGTAATAAAACTAGCAGACAAAAATCCTAATATTATTAATTGGTCTGCTTGATATTCCAACATGACTGCAATTTGCCCTAGCATTATCCAACTACTGAAAGCAAAAATTTCTTTAAATATTGTTTTTTTGAAATCTAAAAACCTAAAAGTCCAAAAAGGTATTTTCTTTTTCAAAAGGCCATACTGAAAAAAAACAAGGATAATTTTATCTAAATTAAATGCTATAAAAATCCATTCCAGCGACACCTTTGTATATAGGGTAAGAAAAATAGCGAGAGCGATCGAAATAACCCGCCCTATACCCAAGGTAATATTTAAGGTTGTAAAATCCTGAATCCCCTTAAATACTCCTTTCAACAACATTTGGGGCCAAGAAAACACAGCCATTATTCCGGCAATTAAAAACGTATTTGTGTATGTGTTATACATAGATTTATCGAAATCCAGCCAACCAACTCCTCCTAATAAAGCCCATAAAGAAATAATTATTCCAACAAAAAGCCCTACGCCAATAAAAAAATTAAGTGCTGTATTAATGATGTCATTAATTTTGGTATAATTTTTTTGTGCCAAATATTGAGACACATATTTAGTTACTCCATTTGCAATTCCTAAATCCAAAATATTAAAATACCCAACAACTACACCAGCGAATAAAATAATTCCAAAGCTTTCTTCTCCTAGGTGACTCACCAGAACAGGAATAGCTATTATATTCAAAATGATTTGAAGTAATTTCAAAACATAATTGGCTAATGTATTTGTAACTATTTTTTTAAGCATGGTTCCTTATCCCGTACGATTAAAATAAATCCCATGATAAAGGTGTTCCTTTTTCTAAGTCTTTCTTGGCTTTCATCCCTAGTACCTGTTCCCAATATTTAGGAGGTAATCCATCACCCGGTCGTATTACTTTTATATTTTCTGTAGTAAATGATTCCCCTTGTTTAATATTTTTTGAAACGTATATCGACCGTTTGAATTGTCGGCTTTTCATTTCTGCTTTCTGGGTGTCCAACTGTATATTGCCTAGAGCTAAAAAAGCTCTTTCTGTTTCTACGACCAAATCTGCCAATTCTTCCGGTTCCAAAGAAAAGGCACTGTCTACACCCCCATCTGCTCTTCGGAGGGTGAAGTGTTTTTCTATTACTCTAGCTCCTAATGCAACTGCGGCTACAGATGCTCCGATTCCCATGGTGTGATCTGACAACCCAATGACGCAGTCATCGAAAATAGATTGAAAAACCGGTATGGTTCTCAAGTTTGTATTTTCTGGTGTGGCCGGGTAAGTCGATGTACATTTGAAAATGACAATATTTTGGGCTCCATTGGTTTTTAAGCATTGGATTGCTTCATACAATTCGTCTAGCTTACTGGTTCCTGAAGAAATTAGGATAGGCTTTCCTGTTTGGGCTACCTTTTTTAATAAAGGAAAATGGTTACTTTCAAAAGATGCTATTTTGTATGCCGGTACGTTTAATTCTTCTAGGAAATCAACTGCGGTTTCATCAAAAGGAGAAGAAAAAGCGACCATCCCCAGAGAATTGGCATAGTCGAATATTTCTTTGTGCCATTCCCAGGGGGTGTATGCTTCTTGGTATAGTTCGTATAGATTTTTTCCTGCCCATAAAGATTGGGGATCATTAATATCAAATAATCCTCCTCTGTGGTTTATTGTAATTGTATCTGCCGTATAGGTTTGTAACTTTAGGGCATGTGCTCCGGTATCGGCGGCTGCCTTTACTAAATTTAATGCTCTTTTTATATCCCCATTATGATTTCCTGACATTTCCGCAATAATGAAAGGTTTTTCATTATGTCCTATATTTATATGACCTATATTGAAAGCTTTCATTCTGCTATATATTTATAAGAATCATCCATGTTTTCCGCTACTGTTTCCCGAAACTCTAAAATGGTTCGGAAAGCTTTAATAGATCCTATATTATTGAATTTGACAAAACCGACAATGGGTTTGTTTTTGTGTTCCGTTTTTTTCAACTCTCTCATTCCTCTTCTAATAATAGCGCTGCCCCAACCTTTCCCTCGCTCATTTTTATCCAAACTATAGCTAATGATTGCCTCTTCCTTTTTGATATCGAATCTGATTTGTCCTATAGGTTGTTGATTATTTGTAATGACATACAAATAACTATTTTCATCTTTCAATTTATTAAAAAACCATTTCTCATGGCTTTCGTATGGAATAGGCTCTGAATTGTATGATTGCTGCCTTGTTAATGGATCATTCGACCATACATGATATAATCGGCAATCTTCTTTTTTTGCCTTTCGTGCATTCATACCTAAAGATTGGAAAATTCGGACAAATCGTTTTTGCTGCCGGCCATCCATCATTTTATTTTGCTTTGCCAACATAATTCCTAACGTTTTTGCATTGGTGTTAGGGAATTCATTCCAATCGAAAGCCAATTTTTCTTTTATGAAATATTGATGGATGTCTTTTTGATTATCTGCTATTGTTTTCAGATATATTTCTCCCCCGCTGCTTAAATATTCGTAAGAAACTGTACTAGGTGTTAAAATGGCTTTATCGCATTTTCTCATCATGGCAGCCATTTGCTGTGCATTAAGATTTGAAAGAATTTGCACATTAAGTCTTGTTTTATGAAGAAAAGGATCTAATTCTTTTCTGTGCTTATATGCTCCACCCAATACAATAAAACAATTTTGAACAGAAGGTTCTTTTTCACATTTTTTTAAAACAGAAAGGGTATTATTTTTGGGATCCGCTCCTCCCAGACAAATAAAAATTCCTTCTTTCCTATTTTCTTTATTTTTATTTATTGCATTATTCCTAAATGGTTTTCTTAATAGGGAAAAATCTAAACCAAGACAAAACTGGGTATACGGTTCGAATGAATAGTTTTCTCTTTTAACACCACCTGCATGATTAATAATAATATCTGCAAAAAAATGATAATTATAAATATCATCAATACAAACTAAGCGACACCCTTTGTTTTTTATAATTTGTTGGTATTCTGTAATAAAATGATACCCATCCAGAACTACTATTTCGGGCCCATCTAAATATGTTTCTGCTAGCAGTTTTGCTTCGTGGATATCATTTTCGTTCTCAGACAATTCAACAATTTCCTTGCAAACCTCTAGGATTTGTTTTTTTAGTGTTGGCAATGGAGTTCTTATCATAAAATGACATTCGAATTCCTCTTGCAACATTTCTGCCAAGGCTAGGGAACGGAAAACATGGCCCAATCCTATTTGGGCATTACCGTCCGCTCTGAAAAAAATCTTCTGTTTCAATTTTAATTGAGTCTTTTAAATCCTCCGTGGCACACGGGTCCTTCTAGAACTGCGAATACATCTTCGCCTTCTTCAAAGGTTCTTATTTTTCGGAATACTTTTTCTAGTTCGTAGAAATATCTATCTACATGTTCTTCTGTATGGGCTGTACATACATATACATTGTTAGATGCTAATATTCCAACTTTCAACATTTCTTGGGTTATGAAGGTCTTATATGCCAACCAATTATCCTTTTTACTTTTGATACTATATGTGGTCAATGCCGGGAGCCCGGCAGTGCTTACTTCCAGTCCACATTTTTCACCTAATTCTTTCCAGCGTCGTGTTATTTCTTTACCTGTATTTGTTATTGTTTCCCACGATTTTTCTCGTTCCATTACATTTAAAGTAGCAAGGGCTGCCGCTGGACCAATCCGTTCTGTCCAAAAAGTACTACTGATGAATGTTTTTTGGGCGGCTTGCATTATTTCTTTTTTGCCTATCACTCCAGTAATGGCGTAACCATTCCCCATTGCTTTTCCAAACATCGCCATATCTGGTTCCACACCATATTTTTTATGTAACCCTCCAAAAGTTTCCCTAAAACCAGAAGTACATTCATCAAATATCAATATGATATTATTTTCTTTTGTGATTTTTCTGATTTCTTCCAAATACCCTGGTTCTGGACCGTGGTTTCTTGAGACTTCCATTTTCAATACACCCAAATCGGGGTTTTCAGAAATAATTTTCCTTACAGCATTAATATCGTTATAGTTGAATGGAATGGTTGTATTAACGAGACCTTTCGGAACGCCTGCTGGTTGCAATCCTGGTAACAAATGTCCAGACAGCCCTTCTTCTTCTGATAGGTTGGTTGATATATACCAATCATGCCATCCATGATAACCACAAATTGCTACCTTGTCTTTTCCGCTTGCCGCTCTGGCTATTCGGATAGCGACAGCATTGGCTTCTCCTCCTGTCCGGCAAAATCTTGCCATATCTGCCCAAGGGTGCATCGCTATTAATTGTTCTGCGAGGTAAACTTCTTCGGGACAATTGAATGTGGACATATTACCGTCCTGCACCACTTTTCTAACAGCTTCATCCACTTCATCATTACCATAGCCCAAAGCATTTGTACCAATGCCCATAATGGTCATGTCTAGAAATTCATTTCCATCCAGATCCCATACCTTACAACCTTTTGCCTTGCTAAAATACGCAGGCCAATTTTCGGGAAGGAACATTTCTGGTCTTTTGGATAACAACATTGTTCCACCCGGAATTAGTGTTTTGGCTTTTTTATACAAATCTTGGCCTTTACCCATCTTGTTTGTCTTTTTTAATGGATTTTAATAATCCTTCATTTCGTATAATATTTGAATTTATTGCTTGGATATTCGGATTTTCCAGAATGAAATTGGTGTATTCCATCCATGTCTTATCCATACCCATTTTTTCTACTACTGCTTTTATCAATTGATAATCTTTAGGTTCATCAACTGTCATCCTTACGTGTTCGTAGTCGTAACCTTCATCAAAATTATCTGACTGGAACAAGGTTCCTCCTTTGAAGGTTGAATTTCTCCACAAATAAGGTGTTACATGTTCCCTATCTGATAATGCTGTTGATTCGTTCCATGCTTTTTCTAAAGCTTCGAACTTAAACACTTCTACATCCTGTCCATCCGGATAAGTGGGGTTCAAAACATTCGAACCATAATCTAATTGGTTATCCACTACAAATCGGATAACCTTATCTACTAGTGTTGCATCCAATAATGGGCAATCTGATGTTACCCTAACTACATAATCTGGCTCTTCGTTTTTGACAGCTTGATAGAAACGATCCAAAACATCATTTTCGGAACCTCTATAACAAGAAATCCTTTTTGTTGTTGCATAGGCTTCTATTTCAGCATCCTCGGGGTTGGTTGTCGTAGCTATTATAAGTTTGGAAATACATTCCGATTTTTGTACTCTTATAAGATGTAAATCCAACAACGTATGATTACCTATCTTTTTAAATATTTTTTGAGGCAATCTCGTTGACCCTAGCCTTGCTTGTGTTACTGCTATTATTTTCATGACCAATTTGACGGATTTAACAAATCAATTTCATCTACATGGATGGAATCGATTTCTTTTTGGATTTTTTTATCCAATGGTTGTGCTATTGCATTTATATTTTGAAGAAATTGTTTTTTGTTATCCACCCCTATAAGTATCCCATCAATACAAGGATTCGCTAATACATATTTTAAGGCAAGATCTGCCATCGGAATATCGTGTTTTTGGGTTATAGATTTTATTTTTTCTAAATTTTTAGATAGGGGTTTTAATTTTTCGGGGAGGTTGCTTATTTGTTTAAAAAACAAGCCTTGTAAAAACACAGAACGAACATGTATTATTTTTCCTTTTTCCTTTGCTTCTTCCAGCAAGGTTCCCCGTTGAGTATTATTGTCGAGTAAATTATACGGTAATTGGATAACGTCAATACTATCGTTTTTTAATACTTCTTCAAATTGTTCGTTGGTATAAATGGAAACTCCTATGTTTTTTATTTTCCCTTTGCTTTTTTGGTTTTCCAGTTGATTAATCAGGTGTTTATATTTTATATAATCGTTGAATGAATGAAACAAATATGCCCAAATATTCCGAGTGCCTATCCTCTCTAGTGTCTTATTGATTAGTGATTCTATATTTTGTATTCTTTCTTCGTTTGATTTAAACTTTGTTATGATATCAAAATATCGATTATTCTTTTGATGATAATCACCAATAATATCAGATGCATTCCCATAGGCATCTGCTGTATCCAGCAAAGTAAGACCTTCTGCATGAGCTACATCTAAAATTTGATGGACCTCTTTTTTTTGAACTTTACCCTTCGGGTTATTAATTCCATAATCCAATCCGAACTGAACTGTTCCTAAAATAATTTTATCAATCATTTCCTATTTGGCAAATGCCAGTACTTGTTCTATTACGTATTGTTGTTCTTCATCTGTCAAGCTGGGGTACATGGGCAAACTGATGCATTTTTCATAGTATGCTTCAGCATTGGGCATGCTTCCTTTTTTATACCCTTGGGAATTATAATAACCTAATGTATGTACTGGGATATAATGTATCTGGGCATAGATGTTCTTCTCTCTCAGCTTTTGATACAATTCTTTCCGATTATCGATCTGCACAACATACAAATGATATGCATGCCCTATTTGAGTAGGAGGTATAATGGTTTTCACTTTTGTCCCCTCAAAGACTTGATCATATCTACTTGCGATGGATCTTCTTCTTGCTAATCCTTGATCTGCTTTATCCAATTGTGTAATCCCCAATGCACATTGAAAATCGGTTAACCGATAATTATATCCTAAAGTAACCATATCATAAGCCCAACCTCCTTTTTCCTCCATGATCTCATTATTTTTCACAATGCCATGCGTTCTCAAGGCCATGAGTTTATCATACAAATCCTTATTATTCGTGGTAATCATTCCTCCTTCTCCACAAGCAATGTGCTTTACTGGATGAAAGGAGAATACGGTGAGGTCGGAATAGGTTCCATCTCCTGAAAGAATTTTATCGCCTTTGCTATTTATAAAAGATGCCCCCGGAGCATGGCAAGCATCTTCAACAATCCAAAGATCATATTCATCAGCCAATTTTCTGAATTCTTCAGTATTTACAGGATAGCCTGCAAAATCGACTGGAATTATTCCTTGGTAGGTACCTTTTGGTGAAGCTTCTAAAAGTTCTCTTACTTTATCTATATCCAAAAGGATATTTTCAGGATCAATATCAGCAAAAACAACTTCTCCTCCGCAATATCTGACACAGTTCGCAGATGCCGCAAAAGTGATGGGTGTTGTTATGACTTTGCTTCCTTTATTTACACCTAAAGCCAGTGCACATAAATGAAGGGCTGCTGTGCCATTAGAAATAGCTACAGCATATTTTGAATTCACATATTTTGCAAATAACGTTTCGAATTCTGCAACTTTCGGACCTGTTGTCAAGTAGTCCGATTTCAAAATTTCAACTACAGCATCTATATCTTTTTGATCGATATTCTGCCTACCATAAGGTATTGCTTTCATGTTTATTCTCCTTTTTAATTAACTATTCAAGTGGTTTTGGAAGTTATGGTAAAATTGGGATCAACATGTTCTTTAATCAAAATTCTAAGTTCTTCGGCTGAAAGCCATTCTGTATTATCTCCTGAATTATAACTGAAGCCAAGAGGCACTTTCTCCGCTCCAAATGCTTCAACATAATCATTGATATCCCAATTAAGAACTGAGGGCAAAATAGTATAGTATTTTCCTAAATCATATGTGTTATAGGAATCCGACGCTGTAATCATTTCTTCATGAATTTTTTCACCTGGTCTAATTCCCACGAATCGATGTTCAATATCCGGAGCAATTGCTTTTGCTATTTCCGTAATTTTATACGAAGGGATTTTTGGGACAAACAACTCCCCTCCCCAAGCGTGGCTCAAAGCATGGAACACCATGTCTACTCCGCCATCAAGAGAAATATTGAATCGAGTCATGTTCGGATCGGTAATTGGCAAGAATCCTTCATTCCTTTTTTTGATAAAGAATGGAATTACAGAACCATTCGAACCCATCACGTTCCCATATCGGACAACAGAAAACCTAATTGGATTCTTTCCCCTTATATTATTGGCGGCAATGAACAATTTATCCGAAGTAAGTTTTGTAGCTCCATATAAATTAATTGGAGCACAAGCTTTGTCTGTTGATAAAGCCACTACTCTTTTTACTTGTGTCTGCAAACAAGCATGAATCACATTTTCTGCTCCTCCAATATTGGTTTTTATACATTCTGAAGGATTGTACTCTGCAATAGGAACATGCTTCATTGCCGCTGCATGGATCACATAATCTATACCATTCATGGCACGTATCATCCTTTCCTTATCTCTAACATCCCCGATAAAAAACCTTATTGCCGGATAATCCTGAACCGGATATTGTTGTGCCATTTGGAATTGTTTCTGCTCATCCCTTGAAAATATAACTACTCTCGCAACTTTTGGAAAGTCTGAAAAAATTCTTTTTGTAAGTGCTTTTCCCAAAGATCCTGTTCCTCCTGTTATAAGAATGGATTTTCCGTTTAAGTCTAACATGTTTATTAATTTGCTCTTTTTGAATTTATTAAAAGGTTTTTATATAAAAACCAATTTCACTTTCTCCCTACTACAATGACCCGACCACATAGACAAGGTGTTCGCTCCACAATCAGCTATAATGATCCAATCCTTTTCTTGTATTTCGGGCAACTCGACGTCTCTTCTTAAAAAATCTCCTGAGAAACATAGTGGTCCGCCAATATCATATTTTTTATTTCCCTTTTCTTTCAAATTCCCTTCCGGTGATACAACAGAAATTTGATGATAGGGTGGGTGGGTGCTATAAATTTCTCTAGGAAATAAATCTGCCCCTACATGTATAAGTGCTATCGGGGCTTCTGTATAATCTAGAACGTATTCTACACGACTTGCTACAAATGCTGCATGTGCATGTACAAAGCGTCCGTATTCTGTAATAATTTTATAATTGAAAAAAATATTAGGGCATTTACTTTCCAACAAATTTACAAAGTCTTCCAAGCCTTGTTGGATTCCTTCTTCCATTTTAGCAGAAAATCCGCCACCTATATCTAATATTTTTATTTTATTTTTTTGACGGGCATTTATTTCTTCTGCTATCTCATAAATCCTTTTTATGGCTTCTATATGTCCCTCAAGTTTTCCGATTTCGGAACCAGCATGAACGTGTAGTGCATATACATTGTCTATAGCTAGGGCATATTTTATTATTATTTCTTTTTGATTTATCGGTATTCCAAATTTGGAACGGTTATTACTTACATTATAAATGCCCGGAGCGCCCGTATCTACCAAGGGATTTATCCGAATTCCAATTTTAAGGTTTTTTGCTTTTTTTATTCTTTCTAATTCTGAAAAACAATTTACATTTAAAAGTAATCCTTTAAAATGTTCATTACAATAATTAATTTCTTCTTGGGTTTTTACCGGAGAATCAAAAACAATTTTTTCGGCTGGACAGCCTGCTTTTTTTGCTAGCATCACTTCTTCAAAAGATGCTGCTTCCAAACCAAAACCCTTATTTACAATATGGGAAAGTACACGCGGCTCGTTCTGTGTCTTAATGGCTATTGCATGTAGTGCATTATCTGGAAAAAGTTCTTTTAGATGGGAGAGTCTATTATTTAAAATATTTTTGGAATATATATAATAGGATTTCTCTGTACTTGTTTTTTCTTTTTCAAGTATCGTTTTAAAAATTTCGGATCTCTCCTTGTTGTTATACCTAATTAAAACTGCCTGCTTTATCATCTAAAATTTTCATCAACTGCCGATCCCAATCGTACCTTACGGCAATTTCTTTTTGTTGTAATTGATAGATATTATAAGCACCAATTGCTACCCGAATAAAAGCACCGCAACTATACCTTACCGGTTGCCCTATAAATATTTTATTAAATTTCCCTATCCTTATTTCTTCGGATGTAATTTCGGCAAAAAAATCTTTCAGTTCGTCATACTCCATGTACTCTCCGTTAGATTTTTTAACCCTAAAAGAAATAATACTCCTATTGGTTCTTTCTTGGTTCGGCATTAATTCGAGGTTATTGCTTTTTGCTATGCATTCCCGAACAATAGCATTCCAAAGATTAATTACATCGTTTGATTTTTCTCTTGGAATTTTATTGAAGCGTTCCATTTCGTCCAAACCAATTTCCCATCTTAATAAAAGTCCTTTATTTTTCTTTTTTGGAAAATATTGGGCTAATGCAGAAAATTCATCTGTAAAATCATAATAGGAAAATATTTTATCGAAACCCTTTAAAAGATCTTTTTGCACTTGTGCCTTATTTAATTTTTCGCACATTTCATTGGGCACTAACATAACACCACAAAACGGAGGGGCCATATAAAACTTCGAACCCGTAATCATAACCATGCACCCCATGTCAATTAATTCGTTGACAAGTTTCTTGGAGTTTCTGAACTGGCATAAATCCACGACCCACATGACATCTTTGCTCAGCTTGGGTATGATGGTCACATCATCTTCTATACCGGATTTGCTTCCAATAACCAAGGCTCCAATTACTGATTTATCAGAATGAGTTTTGATCCTCAAACTGATGTCATTTTCATTTCGGTTTACTTCTCCATTATTATTACGAGCCGTATAGCGTTTCATACTAATATCGTAACCGCTATTGATGTCTTCTCCTTTTTCTATTGCTTCGTCGAATTGGTTTCTGCCTGCGTAGTATTTCCCCAGATATGCCAACTGACTTCCCGAACCCAATTCTTCCGGGCAAGTTAAAAGTAGTTCTATGGGTTTTTTAGGGTAGAGGATATTGGAAAACATGGCGGGCAAATACGCTAGGTCGCTTCCCGAAGGACCGAATACCAATCCGAATTTATCTTTTCCTTCGTAATTCAATAATTTTTTAATCCGATATGCCTGTTCTTTCCTGATTTCCAAAAAAGATTCTTCATAACGGGTAAAATCTTCATTTAAGAATTTTCCTGTTATGGGATTTAATGGGGAACAGGTACAAGAGCCACGTAAAAAGATGCCTTCATACTCCATCGGATTGATGTGATATTTATTGAATCCATCTTCTAATATATCCAACCTTTCATCGCCTCCGCTTACCACCAAATGGCTACTTGTTTCTACATTCATGTTTTCTCTTTATAATTTCCAATACTCCATTTCCTCATCTTTTCTTTTCAAATCGTAGCAATTCTTAAGATCGATGAGTATACCTTCTTCTTTGGACAATCTCTTGAAATAAGATATGTCCAAGTTTTTATATTCATTATGGGCAACCGCTACAATAATAGCATCGTAATCTTTAGAAGGTTCATCTATCAGGGTAAGGTTGTATTCATGTGCTACTTCGTTGGGCGAAGCCCAACAATCCATTACATGGACATTGATGGAGTAATCCATGAGTTCTTTTACCAAATCAACCACTTTGGAATTCCTAATATCGGAGACATTCTCCTTGAAGGTGATTCCCTTGACCAATACTTTGCATTCACTTGGATTTTTCCCTTTTGAAATCAGCATTTGAACCAATTTCTTGACTACAAATGCGGGCATATAATCATTGATTCTCCGTCCTGCCGCAATAACTTGCGGATCGTAACCCAATTGTTTGGATTTGTGCATGAGGTAGTACGGATCAACACCAATGCAGTGCCCTCCTACCAAGCCCGGATAAAATTTGAGGAAATTCCATTTCGTGCCTGCGGCTTTCAATACTTCTTGTGTATCAATATTCATTTTATCGAATATAATCGCCAACTCGTTCATGAGGGAAATGTTCAAATCCCTTTGAGTATTTTCGATCACTTTTGCAGCCTCGGCTACTTTTACTGAAGAAGCCCGATGGGTTCCTGCCTTGATAATATGGGAATACACTTTATCGATTTCTTCCAAAGATTCATCATCACACCCTGATACTATTTTTAAAATAGTTGTCAATGTTCGTTCCTTATCCCCCGGATTGATCCTCTCAGGAGAATAACCGAATTTAAAATCCGAATTTCTTTTCAGCCCAGATTTTTCTTCGATAATCGGCAAACAATCATCTTCAGTACAACCGGGATATACCGTAGATTCAAAAACGACATAATCCCCTTTTTTAATGACTTGTCCTACACTACCAGATGCCTTAAGCAAAGGTGTCAAATCGGGTATTTTATGTTCATTGATATCTGTGGGTACAGCCACAACGAAAAAGTGAGCTTCCTTCATTTTTTCGATATTTGTCGTAAATTCGATATCTGTTCCTTCAAATGCTTGAGTATCCAATTCTTTGGAAGGATCGATACCTTTTCTCATCAAATCGACCCTTTCATCATTGATATCGAAACCTATCACACTAAAATAACGTGCAAATTCCAATGCTATCGGTAGACCAACATAACCTAAACCGACAACAGCAATTTTCTTTTTCTTATCTAATAATTCTTGATACATCCTAAATCGGGTTATCCCTAAATTCGTTTTTGATTCTTTAAAATCCCCAATTGAAACTAATCCAAGCAAAGGTGTTTTTTCCTTCCATGAAACTTGGTGAATATGAATCTGTTTGATCATCCATGTCTGAAATGGACAACATCGCCTTCACATACATATCATTAAAGATTTCGTATTGTACTTCTCCTCCGAATTCTGTTTTGCTATATCTAACTTCTTCCATAAATGGAATTCCCTTAAAGCCACCAAACCCGGGGAGATGCCCATAATCGTCGGGACCTTTTCTTTGTTTGAGATAAAAGGCTTCAATTCTTAATTTGGCCAAAGGTTTGAAATTCACCTCAATATATAATTCATCTGCATTGTCTGTTAGATAATGCCCTAGGTTATAGGAATTGTTGGCGAATGTTGTTGCTTCTAAACCATGTTTGTAAGCATAGGGGTTGGAACGTGTGTATTCGGCCACCAAACCAATATTTGATTTTGCTACATTTCGAACTGCTGTTCCTAGCTTAAACCCTAATTCATTCCGTTGACGTTCTTTGTCGAAGAAGACCGAAAATTTCATTTCATCTATAAAGAGTGTTCCGTAAAGGTGTACATTCTTAATATTCCTGGAACTGATGTCCAAAAATAATTGACCATTCTGTCCTGCTTTGTTGGATTGGCTACTTTGTGCATGATCCACTGAACGGTAAAAGAAGAATGGAATCAAGTATGCGGGGTTGAAACTATAATCAGAGTATACGGTCGAATTACCGAAAGAAATGTGCAAGCCTTTCGTTGGTTTGAGGGTAAACATATTGGCTGCTATTGCTTTTTGCCTAAATATATACCGTGTTCCTCCGTTGGATGCTATATAGGTTCTGGTACTATCTATGACATCCGAATTGAGCCATCCATGAATGTAATTAAATTCGAGCCATTCGATGGGTTTTACTTGGAGTTTGATTTGTGGGATGGCTGGAAAATTACCTGAAAAAATATTGGCTCCTTTATTTGTGTTTCCCCACATGAATTGGTCTTGAATCAAACCGATGGTTCCCCAATTCCACGAATATGTAATACCTCCTCTTACCTCACTAAAATCTGTCAAATCTTTTTCTCTATTAGGTCGATTAACTCCCACAGTTAGCGTATTGAAATAATTGGGGTCGATCAATTCTTGATTTTCAGAAACATCCCTGAAACTAAAATAAGCCGAGAATCCTTTTCCTAAATAGGCGTTCACTTCCCCACCGTATGTTCTTCTATAGATATTGTCGGTCGCCAAGAGTTCCAGGCCTATTATCGGATTGACCGATACTTGAAATTTATCCGAACTAAAAAAGAGGGCATCCAAACGTTTTATTTCACTGGTATGGAACCATGTTTTTTTCGAGAAGAATTTTTCTTCGTTATATACAGCGTTCAATTCTTCCCGTTTGGCTTCTTTTCCAAAATCTTTTAGGAAGAAATCCAATTCTTTGCTTTGCCTTTTATTCAATTCCTCTCTTTTCCCTTCCAATTCTACGAGGCGATTTGCAATGAACCGTCGAGAATATGGCTTTATAGCCGAATTGATTTCTATTAATTTTTGAGCTGCGACTTCATCCAAAAATTCATAGATGGAATATTTGGATGTGTGTTGGTATATGTCTTGTGCATTTGTTGCACCAGCCAACAAAATCAATATCCAAATTGAAAAAATTCTAAACACCATATTCCTATTTGTTAGATCAAGAGAAGATTTCCGTACACATTGCCGTTGTTTAAAATGCATTTTCTCTCGTTTTTTTCCCAAATACTGTTAGGAAAATAATTTTCAGATCCAAGAAGAAAGACCAGTTCCTCAAGTACCATACATCGTGTTTTGTTCGGCCTTCTTTGGCTTCTTTTGTTTCTGTGGGACCTCGGAAACCATTGACTTGTGCCCAGCCTGTAATGCCAGGTTTGGTGTAATGGCGTAGGATATAATTTTCCATTTCGTTTCCTAATTCCTTGTCCAAGTAAATTGGGTGAGGTCTGGGCCCTACGATACTCATGTCTCCTTTGAACACATTGAAAAATTGAGGCATTTCGTCTAAGTTGGTTCTTCTCATGAAGGCTCCGACTTTGGTTATCCGGCTATCATTCTTGGTGGCTTGTTTTGTATCCGCTTCATCATTAAGAACCATGGAACGAAATTTATGGCAAACAAAATGCTTGTTTTTATATCCTACTCTTTTTTGGTTGAACATGGCGGGACCGGGAGATTGTATCTTAATCAACAATGCCAGTAAAGGGTAAAGCCAAGACATGATAAATACTATGACGAAGAATGAAAAGACAATATCGAAGGCTCTTTTTAGAAAACGGTTTCTGAGTCGGGCAATGTCTTCATCTTTTACCGATATGATTGGGTATCCGTTATGCACTTCCATTTTCACCCCTCTTGAAATCAATTCTACTTCGAGGGGAATGATTTTGAAGTCGATGAAATTCAATAAGGCATAATTTTTCAATTCTCTAATTTCTTTCCCCCTCATTTCGTTGGAAGCATAGAGAATCAAATTGACTTCATTTTCTTTGATAATGGGATAAATATCTTCCGGCTCGCCTATTTTTTTATATCCTTTAGGAATATTTTTTCCGATGGATCCTATATATTTTACTTTATTCAGGTGGGCATCGCTGATGGTTTTCTCTACTTTGGGAAGCACATCACAATATCCTATTACCAAGTAGTTCAATGTTTCTACTCTTCCTATATGGGGAAGAAATCGTTTCAATATAAATCTTCCTAGAAGAAGGAGGATGATCAACAATACATAAAAGGCGGGAAAGAATTTGAATTCCCATCCTGTTTCATACAATAAAAAATATATAATACCGAAACCTATGAAGTGCATCATATAATTTTTCAGTACGCTTTTTATCTCTACTCTAAAGGTTGTATATTCGAAACGTCCGTATAATTTATTGGCCAGGGTTAGAGTAGAGAACCAAAGGAGGTTGACAATGATCCAGAGGGTCATGTAATCTTCTTTAAAGATGGAAATATCCCATACTTTATTAAAGTCATCCAATACAATGATCGAGGATGCAAAGAAGGATACATTTAATCCTATCAGGTCAATTAATATTCTTATCAGTTTTTTTGAATGCAGCATTTAGTTTTGAACTTAGGCTTTTTTCATTTCGTTGAAGAGTTCGATGTATTGATTGGTTATTTTTTCCCAAGTATAATGGGATGTTATTCTTTCTCGGGAAATCTCTTTTAAGGATAATATCTTTTCTGGTGAAGAATCCACTTCGTCTATTATAGAAGCTAGGTTCCCTTCTTCTTTTGTGAAATAAATTCCATGTTTTCCGTTAAGTAGCACTTCTCTACTAAATACAGTATCCAAAGCCATAATTCCACAACCATAAGCCATAGCTTTTAGCAATGTTGGATTCGTCCCTCCAAATTCATGACCATGAAAATACGCAAAACAATTGTGATATAATTCTGCTAATACATTTTGATCATAAACATACCCTGTAAAGAAAACCCTATCATCTTTTTCTTGTGTTTTTTTGATGTTCATGGCAAATTCATCTACGTAGGGAACATCTCCAACAATGACTAATTTTTTATGTGTTTTGGTTTTTACAAATTCCCTTACGAGGATATCTGCATTATTATCCGGAACAAGACGACCGACAATCAAATAGTAATCGTCTTTTTCGAGATTCCATTTTTTGATGAGTTCGGGTTGGGTAGAATGTCTCAAATTAGCTCCATATGCAATAACTGTGCTTGGGGTATTAAATTCCTTGATATAGTGTTTCCCCATTTCATCAGAATCGGTAATGATGACATCATATAATTTAGTGGCAATCCAGGATGCCCAATAAAAATATTTACCGCCCAGACCTTTCCATTTTGGGCGAAGCCATTCCAAGCCGTCTACATTAATGCAGGTTTTTTTTCTGAATATCTTAGAAATTAATCCGAAGGGACCATTGGCAGAATTTACAGCAAGAATAACATCGTAATCTTGTCTGACCGCATGCCACATAGACTGTACCGAATGAATTAACTGTGCCGTTGTTTTGCCTTTTGTCGTATTGACATAAACAAGCTTGACTCCATTGACCTCATCCGGGTACTCCTTGAACAAATTTTTATGACAATACACTGTAACTTCGATTCCTTTAGGAACCAAGCGTTCTACCAATTCTTTTACAAAGGTTTCATATCCGCTATACACATACGGATATCCTCTAGAACCAATAATTGCAACTTTTAAACTCATGCTATTTAATCCGGAAAATTATGAGATGTAAAGGATTTATTCATTCCTAAGAATTTTTCGTAATATATTTTACTATCCGGAAATAATACTTTCATTTCCGAATGAGAAATGAGTCTGATTTCATCCAGATATTGATTGGCAAATTTTTCCGTCCATTTCCGCCCCCTGCTCAATTTTGTTTTTGTTAAAATTGAAAATGCTAAACCTCTTGGGTAAAATTGAAAATAAGGCATGAGATAATGCGGTTCCATAAAAAAATATTTATTGGGGGTCTGTACAAAATGGTATTTCCCGACCCTAACCAATTCCTTTGCCATTTTCACTTGGCTTTCGTATGTGTACAAGTGTTCTATAACCGAATTAGAGAAAGCTAAGTCAAAAGAATTATCTTCATATTCTTTTAGGTTGGTTGCATCTCCTGCCACACTTTTGAATTGAGGATATTGTGTTGGATACACATCTAGGTTCACGAGTGTTATTTCAATATCATCTCTATTTTGAAATCCTCTATTGATCCAAAAATTTTCCGTTCCGCCCACATCTATGATTCGAACCGGTTTATCCATTTTGTTCAATCGTTCTTCAAAAAAGCCAAAACGCTTATTCCTGAATTGATTTCCTAACGATTGTTTCGCATTCGAACTATCGAGTAGATCTTTGATTTTCATATTTTCCTTTCTTGTTTTATTTATGATTGCTCTAAAACACTTTTCAAGTGTCCGCTCATTCTTTCGGTGTATTTCTCTAGGGAGAACTCTTCTGTTACCCTGCGTTTACCCGCTTCCCCAAAAGATTGCCTTTGTTGTTCATTATCAAATAAAGGGGCAAAAATTTCTTTAGCTTTTTGTGCATCACCTATCGGTACATGATATCCAGTTACTCCATGTTTTATCATTTCCAAAGCTCCGCCTTGTGCGGTAGCAATAATGGGTTTGCTTGCATGCATCGATTCCAAAATTACCGTTGGAAAAGGGTCCGGCAATATGGAAGGGAGGACAAAGATATCCAAGGCGCTCATGATATCATGGATATCTTTTCTGAATCGCATTTGTATTACATTATCGATCAATCCTAATTTTTCGATTTTCTCGTTGATTTCGTCGTAAAGGTATTCGTATCCCGGGAAAGCATCTCCTACCATTAGGTATTTTATTTTTGGATGTAGCGTTTTCATTTCTGCGGCCATGTCCAAAAAATAACTTTGTCCTTTCCAATAATGGACCCGACCAATCATCCCGACCAAAAGAGTATCATCATCCAATCCGATTTCTTTTCGGATTTTTCCCCTGTCTCCATTGGAGAACTGTTCGCCTTCTATGCCATTATGGATAACCACAATCTTACCGTCGTCACCACCATAAACACCATCCCAATGTTTTTTTACCGCATTGGAAACCACAATAGATTTATCACTTCTATTTTTGATAATCTTAGCAATGAAATTGGCAAAAAATTTCGGTTTTTCTATTATCTCATGTATGTGTAAAACATGCTTAGCCATTCCTCCTCTCGTTGCCCACGCTCCAGCTAAAACCGCCGTTGTATTGGAATAGACAATATCTATATTATGCTGCCTAATTATTTGTTTAATCCTTGAAGAGGCCTTAGACAAATTATAGGCTCTATTGATCATACCTATCGGATTGAAGTATTTTCTTCTTAAAATACCCAAAGGCATAATAATAACTTCCGCTCCTACTTCTTCTAATTTTTCTTTTAGCATACCATCTTCGGGAAGACAGACTACTGCTTTTTTCAAATCATCTCCGAGAGCCTTTATGGTTTGAACCAAAATTTTACTTGCCCCATACATTCCAGAAGAGGAATGCAAAAAAAGAATATTCATTAACTTTCTTGTTTAAAATCGTTTGAACAAATCAAATTTAAGTATTTGGGCAAAAGCAATAAGATATTGCTTTTGCCTAAATATTTACCATGCCGAAATATCTACTTTATATTTTTCAGCAAGAAATTTTGTACTTGTTAAAAATTCTTCGTTATCTAATTTTTGGAGTAAATTATGTTCCTCGTCTGTATTTTTTGAATTGGGTTTTGCATTAAATTTTTCGTGGAGTTTCTTAAATGTATTTTTGAGTTTGCTATCACCATACCTAAAAGAAGAAGGCAAAGGTAAGGCTTCATACAATTTTCTAATCGCTTGGGTTTTAACCTCGTAACTTTCGTTGTATTTTTTGAAATCGTAATTATTAAAATAGCTCGTATCCACCTCCACTTTGTCTAAAATAAGGTTCATGTATTTCTGAGGTTCTTTCACAAATGCTTCAAAAGAAAAAACGATTACAGCATTTTTCCCAATTATTTCCGCCACTTTATTTATGTATTGATCATATTTAGATTGTTCGATCGAATTATTGAGAACATTGTGTTCTTTTAACAATGGAGATTTAGAATAAACCATTTTTATATACTCGGAAAAACTTATTTTATTATCCAATATACCCAACCTACTTTGAGCATACTTGTACATAGAAAAAATTCTTTTTGATGGTTTCCTCAAACAAAAAACGACAATAGGTTTAGGTGTAAAATCAGATAATATTTTTAAAAATGTTTCTTGATACATGTAATCAGGCGTTGCATCTAATAAAACCTGATTTTTTGTCGCCTCTTTAAATAAGTCATCATATCCATTATAACCTTCATCATGAAAATTAGTCAACAATTGCGACTGATTATATGATGGGGGAAAATATCCTTTATCTAAAAAATAGCAGGTCTCTTTTACTTGTGGCCCATAAATATCTGGATGATCGTTTAAATATCTAAATAAAGATGTTGTTCCACATCTAGGGGCTCCTGCTATAATTATTCTTTTTCTTTTTTCAAACATATTTTATTGTATCTAAATATATATGCTATAAGTACTCGGTCAAATTAAATGAATATTCTTTTTTCCCTATACTTCGTTAAAATACTCCGATGATTTATTAACCTTATTTAAAAATGATTCAATGATCTATTTACAAGCCATTGTTTCCTAAATACTTCAGCTATTTTCACCTCGTAGCTAGGGGTACGAAACTCAAAAGGAGCTTCTCTTAAAAATCAAACACTTACAACTAGTTTCACCAACCACTTTTTAAACAAGTTCATTCTTTATATTGTCTTAAATAAAAAATCACCAACATAAAAACCATGCTCACCCAACTCGAAAATCTATCCAACACCAAAACCGTAAGTCCTGATGTAAACAGAAATATCATGACGATAGGAAACATGGAATATCTGATGTCCATTAATTTTTTCAAAATAGCATACAACTTGATAAACAAGTAAGAATATATCAACATCAAAGCTAAACCCCCATTAATAAATATGCTCAAGAATTGGTTGTGTGGATGAGGAATATAATCTGGATTGGGCCAAATTTTTACTTTTTGCATACCATGAATGAACAGTTCTTTGTTTGATCCAAAGCCACTCCCAAATAAATAATTCTCTAATCCAAACATTTCTGAGATCGAATAAGCATAAATCGACCACATTCTTCCTCTGTTGGTAAGGAATGAAGGTTCGAATATTATATTTTTTCGATGTGACAATATTTTATCAGATAAAAGAGCTGCGATCTCCTGATAGTATAAAGCAAATATCATTAATCCTCCAAAACAGCACATAAAAAAAATCATTCTTTGGGCAGACATTTGCAACTTTACATGACAATACACAAAATAAGTCAAAAGAAGAAACGTTCCTGCAATTGTACTTTTTATCAAAATCAACATTTGTAATAAGAAAAAAAGCACAAACAAAGGTAGAATAAGAAACTTGGCATTTGTCCAAACCGTGAGCATAGAAAACAATAAATAATTGATATTTGCCAACTCACTCGGATGGTATAAAAACCCATTGACCCTTGCTACTGCCTGTCCATCTATTCTTGTTACATTTACATAATCAAATGCCCAAATGGTTAATGGTGCCAAGCCTATGAATTGCAGAACAGCAATTGACAATGGCACAAAAGACATCGCTAGATAAATGTACAACAGTTTCCATAAACCTTTCCTAATTATTAATTTATGTTCTACAAGAATTAAAAAATAATAAAAAAGAAAAGGTCCTACTAATGTATTAATAGCTTCCCCTACATCATACTTAACAGAACAAGCCGCATTGAGAAAAAGAAAACATCCAATTACGAATGCGTGTATTTTCCATTTTTTTATTAATAATCCTAATGAAATTAATACCAATAAGGCAATTCCTCCATTAAAAAACCAATGTAATTTAAAGGAGCCAATTTTTGGGGCGATGTTTCCCACTATAATTACAAAGGGAATGAAGCTACATAATACAAGAATCCAAACTTGAAGTATTCCTACTACACTTTTTTGCGTCCCGTTCAAAGTTCTAACCTCAGATGTAACAGATGTCATTTCTTCCAGTGAGAAAGATCTTTCTCTAATAAGTTTTCTAATTTATCAAGGTCTTCTCTGAAATAATTCTGTAGGTCTTTTTTTACATTTTCGGGCAATTGTTCCTTTTTGGTTTTTCGCTGAGTCATGTTTTTCTTTTTAATTTTTTTGACTAAGGATAAAAAACCTGTTTTTTCCAAAAATGGGAGCATGAATTGTAATCCATTCGAATGGATTATCATTTTAGCTTTTCCTATAAAATTAACCAAAGATTGGCTCTTTGGCTGTAAACCTACGTTTACTTTTTCATCAAACCCTTCGGGATAAAAAACCTCTACTTCTAGGAATTCGTATAATTCCTTTAAGAATGTTTTATTGTCTTTTTTGACATCTTCAAAAAATAATATTTTAATATTTTCTCTTGGAAAGATGTCAAAATATTTTTTTAGCTTTTGATAGTATAAACTCGTATGCAAAAACTTTTCAGGCAATTTTTCTATGGCATCCTGATAATTCTTAAATACTCCTATGCCATTTTGTTTGCTATATAAATACTGTGAAAAAGATCGTTCGATAGGATGTCTGAGAATAGCAAAAATTTTTACATCCGGATTATATTTATAAATATCTTCTGCACAATTTTCCATGGCTAAATATACGGGCGTTATTTCTCCCTTTATCTGACTTTGTTTAGCATTGCGAAAATAATGATGATACCAATTTAATGGTTTTTTATAATTGTGATTTTTTGTTACAAAGTCCTGAGGCATGAATTGATTAAAATAATTCAATTCTTTTTCTTCTTCGGGGTAATATACCCCTGGATGTTTCCTCAGGATTTCTGCCACCCACGATGTTGCAGATTTCGATGCTCCTATTCCTATAAATTCGATTCTTTCTTTTTCTTCCATTACTATTTTTTATTGGGTATTCATTACACCAATAGTAATTGAGTATCCTTCTATATTTACTTGCCCCTGTTCTATACTGTTCTGTATCATCCCATCATGTGGTTCTGGATCTGTTGGCATATCATCTAAAGGTCTGGAAAGTGTTTGGATGCCCCATTCGCCGTTAGGCAAATTCAGTGTATAATTTTCGCCTGTCTTATTGAGAAATAAAAATCCCTTTTTGTTTCCTTTGGTAAAAACCATGCATCTTACCGGCAAAAATGTTTTGTTTTTATATTTCAGAATTTTGCATTCTACCAATTCTTCCGTTCCGGAAAGGGAGGCATATTCCCCTCCTTCAAATTCTCCTAATATATTTTCTAATAAAGAATGAGAAACAATATTCCAACCTTGTGTAAAGGTTGGATTTTCGGGATCTGCAACCGGGTTCCATTTCATAATAGACCGCCCGAGTTTCCCTCTGTTTTTCACCATCAGCATGTGCCTCAAGATAGCATATATGGGGTATTCCTGGCTTTCTTCCATATATGCCAACATGTAATCGAGATTACCCAATTCCATAACCCACCATAAAGGATCGATATGTTTGGTGCGATCTGATTGATCCGGGTTTTCAAACTCTATCCCAGCGATTCCAATTTCTGTTAGTAAGATGGGTAATCCATTAAAATAATCGTTACCTAGAGGAGCTACCTTATCCGCTTCATATTGTATCCCTGCAAATAAAAACCTAATTCTTTTATCTAGAGGATGTTCTTGTATTTTAGGTGGTATATAAAGATATTTGTGCAATACCACAGAATTAAAAAATGGATCTTCATTATTGGCATCATTCAAACTACTGTTCCATTCTTTTGCCCTTCCCCTTTGGAGATGCCCTTCCCCAGTTACGGCCACCATGCTATTAGGAAATACATTCATGATGTGTTGACCAATCGGTCGGCATCGTTCTACATACTCCTCCAATGTCAGAAGATTCTTTTTCCATTTTAATTCCAAACCATGTTCATTCCCTAATTCCCACATTGGGAAATCTTGATCGGGGTATTTTTCTTTAAGTCGATTCACTAAATTAATATTATAATTAGCGTCTTTATGGTAAATTGGTAAAGTAATGGTTGGCTTTGCCCCAACATTATTACATAGTTCTAGAAATTCATCCAAGGTGATTTTTACATTCTTGGATGCTTGCATGTTTCTTTGCAAACCTGGGTGATGGATTTTATTTTTATTATCCATGACCATTTCGGTATCCCAATCGTAAAAATGGGCGTCCGTTCCTCCCGGAAACCGTAAAACTTGATTAGGAATTTTACTAATGGCTTCTACCAACGGAGGATAATTGATAAAAGCCTTCATTCCTTTCTGGGGGACAAAAGAGGCAAACATAGAACCATAGCCTACCATGTTTTCTCTAAAATCATACATTGAAACCCCATCAAAATTTATATCGAATGTTTTATTCATAGTATTGTTATTATTTCCTTCTATCGGTTCTTCCTCTATTGTTACTTCCGTTGTAGATTCTGTATCTTCTTCAACGAGATTTGCTTCTTCTATTATCGTTTCTTTTTCTTCTCCTATTATTACATCCTCTTCAAGGTTTACGACTACGGTTTTAGGCGAATCTATTTTATCGTCCATTACCGTTGTATGTGATTCTATATCATCATGTTTTTTGTTATTACTTAGAGTACATGATGATAGTATCCCTATTGCTATTATAAAAAAAACATCTCTATTCCTCATTTTATTCATAGCTTATTAAGTTCAGAATTCTATTTTATACTCTTCTTGGAGCTTTCTATTCGCATCTTGATAATAACTATTTAGTTCTTCTTTTATCTGGGGATCCATTTTGGGAATTTTCAAATCCTTCATATTGATTCTCTCTACAAATGTTTTCACTTTCAATCTCATTTCCGGAGACACTATTCTGGAAACGACATCTTTGAATTTACCTCGACTATGTACCCCAAAAAGAGAAGCTAGCCAGACGTATTTTATTTGTTTTGATTTATTCTTAATTTCATTTTTAACTTGGAAAGGCTTTAACTCTGCAAATTGAAAAATATTCTCACAAACAGCTACTGCATCTTTTTTAAAATCATTAAAATTGATAACCTTAATTTGTTTCCGATCAAAATACTTCTCTACTGTTTGTAAGTAATCATAATAATTTCCTCGTTGCACATAATCACAACTTCGAATCATGAAATCATTTCCCGGAAATCTTTCAGCTGAAGAGGTTTTATAAATATCTTCAAATCTCTCTGCTCTTTCTGCTCCAATACTTTTCATGTACCAAAATGCAGAATATGCCCTGTCTGCCGGGTTTCTTAAAATAACTATAATCTTGGCATGTGGATTGTGATCCTTAAGCCTTTCCAAAGCCTTCTCGCTTTCAAAAATCCCTACATTTTTTGCTAGGGCGATTTTATTGTGATCCGTTTCAGAAAAATAATGATTATACATTTTTTCATATCCTTGATTATAATGATTATCATGGATAAAGAAACCTATCTCACCTGTAATATGAGAATTAATTTCCGGGTGTTGCCCCAATAATCTGAATAATGATGATGTTCCTGCTTTTTGGGTTCCTATAATTATTAAGTCTAATTTTTGCATGACAGCACTTTTTCTATTCTTGTCTAATTGTAATTCCGACCCACTCAAGTTCACTAATTTTTTGTTCTAGTGAATCAACTGTTGTTCCGATGATGTTTTCTTTTTCATATGGATCATTAACTAAATCATAAAACCTTTTTTGTCCATCTATTTTAACTATCAATTTGTAATCCATATCAGAAACTGCCCAACCAGAAACCATATCAGTATAATTGTAATGCCTTTTATTGTCTATGGTTTCTCCAGCCAACAAACCTTTAAAACTATAACCATCATTAATTACCGGCCCACCCGTGCTTGTCAATTCTGCTATTGTTGGAAAAAGATCCGTTGTTGAAACTAATGCCTGTTCCCTTTCACCCCTTCTGGTTACTCCGTTCCCAGCAACAACCATTGGTACATTGATTCCGCCTTGAAAAAGTGTCCCTTTGGATTGGTTGGGTAAAAAGGGTTCCCTTAATACTTCTTTAGGTGTACCATTATCTGAAATAAAAATAATGGTTGTATTCTCTAAAACTGTAGGATCAATTGATGAAAGCAGCCTTCCCATTTCAGTATCCATTGCTTCTAACATGGCGTGATAATATGGAACAGGGTTGGCTTCAATGTCAGCTTCTCCTACTGGTAAATTTCCTTGACTGTGCAAATCATTGGGTGGCAAATGGAATGGGGTGTGTGGTGCGTTGTAAGCCAACCATAAAAACCATGGAGAAGTTCCCCGATCTTCTATCCAACGAATGGCTGCGTTGGTATTGGCTGTAGTTGCATAGGTATTTGAGTTTTTTGTATTTCCATTTACAGTTCTCCTCCATTTGTAGTAACTATCCAAAGTACCCCTAATCAAACCATCAAAATAGGGAATTCCCATTTTTCTTGGATAATCGTTATCATTTACTTCATTGTTCAGATGCCATTTCCCTATAATGGATTGACAATAAGTATTGGGTGCTTTTTCTTCAATGTATTGCTGAATAGTTTGCTCTGATACTGGCAATGTATTTTGATCTGGTATATTAACTACACCTGTTCTCACTCCATGTTTTCCCGTTATTAGAGATGCTCTAGTGGGTGCACACATGGGAGAAGACCAAACATTATCAAATACGACGCCATCATTACATAAGGATTCCAAGGTTGGCATGTTGGGTAATATACTATTGTGGTCATAGCAGGGTGAGGAATCTAATCCTAAATCATCAGCAATAATAAAAAGTACATTTCCTCGATTAGAGTTGATTGGCCTAACACAATCGTCCAACTCAATATCTTTGCATGCCCATACCGTTAACACAATTATTGCTCCTACAAAAAATACTCGCCGTTTTATACTATTTTTTCTAAACATTACTTCCGTTTTAATAAAAATATGGGTAGGGTTATTATTTTAAATTCTCTATATACCAATATCGCTGCTAAAATGTTCTGTAATATAATCGCCGTTGTTGATGCTATCGCTGCTCCTATTGTTCCAATTAATGGTACGAGAATGATATTTAGGCCCACAATTGTAATGGCGGATACCATCATGGTGTTCCTCATTAATTTTTCTCGTCCTCCTACTATCAATATCAAGCCGACGGGTCCTAACATCACTCCGATGAGTTTACCAATAAGTAAAACTTGGAGCAATGTGCCTCCTCCTGTAAAATCATTACCAAAAATGGACATGGTGAAATTGGCAAAAATGATTAGAAATAAAAACACCGGCAAAACCAAAAGCAATACTAATAGGGTTGCTCTCTGCGTGGTTTTTTCTAATAGATCTTTTTGTCCTTTGGCAATGAATTGCCCAATTTTTGATGTTAGTATCGTATTAAAAGCTATCAAGAATAAGGATGTAATGATGGCTACTCTTTGGGCTATTGCAAATTGTCCGATTTGGGCATCTTCAACCCAAAATGCAAGAAGGAACGTTGGTGCCCAAATAATGATTTGTTGAAATAATGACAGACCAAACAGGGGCATGCTACTTTTCATCAAATCTTTTGCTTCGAAATCTTCTGTGGGTTCTTCATTATTTTGATAAATCTTTTCGTTACTGAAATACCAAAATAATATTCCTACTACTGCCATGATACATACGGCTACATCGTAGGTCCATATCATGCCTATCAAGCCAAATTCGGGAACGATGGTCAATACTCCAATAATGGCCAGTGCCGGCAAGAAACTCTTCATTGCCAAACTCATAGGAATCCTTTTCAATCCTTTGAAGGCTTCGGTTAAACTACCCAAAAACATCAAAGGAATAATCGTAAGGATAAACCATCTGATGGGTTCTCCGAGGTTGGGTCTATCCAGGATTTCTTTTGCTAAAAGATCGCTTCCTAAATATAACAGAACAGAGACGAGCACTCCTGAAAGCAGACTAATCTTTGCTCCTAGATTGAAAACTTTTCGAACCGTACTCCAATCTTTCTTGGCGGCATATATGGGAACGAACCTCATAATGGCTTTGTCGATACCCAAAATGCCCAACATAACTGCTATGTTTACTATTGAAAAGCAAAGAAAATATTTCCCTACTTCACTGGCTCCCAACGTTCTCGATAATAATACATTAAATAGGAACTGAAACCCTGCAGCAGATATTTTTATGATAAAGGAAATAGATGCCCATTTCGCTATATCCCTTATATGCCCATCCTTAAAAAAGGATTGGAGTTTTACTTTTATGCCTTGTGATTGTACAGGTAGTTCCTTATCGAGAATCTCTTCTTCAATTCTATCCAAATCGGCTAATTATTTTACGACCGTCTTAAAGTATTCGTAGGTTCTACGAAGTCCTTCTGCCCTATCAATTTTCGGTTCCCAATCCAATACTTCTTTAGCTAAGGAAATATCCGGTCTTCTTCTTTTCGGATCATCTTTTGGTAAAGGTTTATAACATAGTTTGGATGTTGTTCCTTCTACCAATTTCAATATTTCACGCCCAAAATCATTCATCGTGATTTCAGCCGGGTTCCCTACGTTTACCGGAAGGTGGTAATCGCTCATCAATAGACGATAAATTCCTTCTACTAAATCATCTACATAACAGAACGAACGGGTTTGTTCCCCATCTCCGAAAACAGTCAAATCTTCTCCTCTTATGGCTTGAGAGAAAAATGCCGGAAGCACCCTACCATCGTCGGTTCTCATTCTAGGTCCGTATGTATTGAAAATTCTTACAATTCTTGTTTCCAAACCATGGTACGTATGATATGCCATCGTTAATGCTTCTTGGAACCTTTTGGCTTCATCGTATACCCCTCTAGGTCCAATCGGATTTACATTTCCCCAATAATCTTCTTTTTGTGGATGAACCAATGGATCTCCATATACCTCGGAAGTGGAAGCAATTAGCATTCTCGCATTTTTTACTCTTGCTAATCCTAGTAGATTATGTGTTCCCAAAGAACCTACTTTCATGGTTTGGATGGGCATTTGCAAGTAATCTATCGGACTGGCCGGAGAGGCAAAATGTAGAATGTAATCTAATTCTCCTGGTACGTGAACGAATTTACTCACATCGTGGTGGTAAAATTCGAAGTCTTTTCTTGGAAACAGGTGTTCGATATTTTTAATGTTTCCTGTTAGGAGGTTATCCATACCAATTACATGGTATCCTTCTTTCAGGAAACGATCACTCAAATGTGATCCTAAAAAGCCTGCTGCTCCTGTAATGAGTACTCTTCCTGATGATTTTTCCATTTTCTTAATTATCTCTGTTTGATGATTTTAGTCCTCGAATGGCACCAACTCTTGGATGGTCGGTCCGATTTTATCTTTATCTGAAACGATGAATTTATTTTCGGGTATGCCCCAATCTATATTGACTGTTGGATCGTTGTAAATGAGGCTTCCTTCACTTTCTTTCGAATACAGATTATCGCATTTATAGGCAAATACAGTGTTATCTTCCAGCACGACAAAGCCATGTGCGAAACCTCTGGGCACGAATAGCTGGTGCTTGTTTTCTTCGCTCAGTATTGCTCCAACGTATTGTCCATAAGTAGATGATCCTTTCCGTATATCTACGGCAACATCATATACTTTTCCTTTGACAACTCTTACCAGTTTTGCTTGGGCGAATGGTGGTCTTTGGAAATGTAAGCCTCTTAATACTCCGTAAGAAGATTTGGATTCGTTGTCCTGAACAAAATCGGGTAGAAAACCGGTTTGTTTTTTGAATTTTTGGGCATTGAAGCTTTCGAAAAAATATCCTCTTTCGTCGGCGAATACCCGAGGTTTGATTAATAGAACATCTGGTATGGCTAATGGAGTGATTTCCATCTAATGTTTTATTTTCTTATGATTTTCATGAGATATTTACCGTAACCACTCTTTATCAATGGTTGTGCAATTCGTTCTACTTGTTCTTGGTCGATGAATCCCATTTTATAGGCGATTTCTTCAATACAACCTACTTTGTATCCTTGTCTTTGTTCGATGACGCGTACAAATTCTGAGGCATCACTCAAAGAATTAAACGTTCCTGTATCTAGCCAAGCGGTTCCTCGATCCATGATGCCCGCTTTGAGTTCTCCTTTTTCGAGATAGTATTTATTGACATCTGTTATCTCGTATTCTCCTCTTGCCGATGGTTGGATATTTTTGGCTACATCTACTACTTTATCATCATAAAAATAAAGTCCGGGAACAGCATAAAATGATTTTGGATTTTCTGGCTTTTCCTCTATGGATAATACATTTTTATCCTTATCAAATTCTACTACACCATATCTTTCCGGATCGGAAACTTGATACGCAAATACTTTGGCTCCCTTTTCTATTTGTGCAGATTCCCTCATTAATTGAGGCAGACCCGAACCGTAGAAAATATTGTCTCCCAATATCAATGCCGCGCCATCCCCATCAATGAA